>JALZFN010000191.1 GCA_030861545.1 Thermoproteota archaeon
GTACTTGCATTGTGATATGACGACACAACAACTCAGTTCTAGTTTGCAAGGATAATCTCTGGATTGATGTCTATGGGCATACTTATACCAGGGATCGCTCTGCTGTTGAGAAATACGCCGTGTACGACGCAGCCCCTATTATTTCTGAACTTGTCAAGCCTCAGCACAGTTGAGCTTGTAGTTTTTAATGTGTCACTAGCAAATACAAGTTCGTACGGAAACTATGATTTGCATATCTATCTTGACTATCAAGAGGCATAACCGTTGATAGGTATTAAATTCCGCTTTCGCATGTGCTCCCACTCTTTCAAAGTTCACAGCAATAGTGTTACTACAATATGAGACGACATTGCTCGAATGTGGATTTAAGCCTCCGTTGCAGTAGCGCCCATTGTCTCATTTTCTTCTGTTGCAGAGGCAGGAGGTGTAACAGCTCCTTCGGTCACCATCTCTCGTCCTTCTTCTCCTTCTGGCAGAACGATAGAAGACTGTATTTCTGGATAGAGTTGTGTTATCATTGCTGGTGTATTGGCCCTTATCCAATCAGCCATAGCCCTTTCTTCTGCGAGGTTTTGAGTCAATGTGGGTACAGCATCGCCAGCATTCATTAATTGTGTCAGTTGAAGCAATGTATCATACATTGTAACTTCTGCATTCTCTATTATTAGATCTTCTTTGGCTGCTTTTATCTGCTGTTCAGCAGAACTCATTGATTTTCTTAATGTATTGGCTAGAGTTTTTGGAGGTACTAGAATGGGTAATTGTCCAGAATCGTTGGTTGGTCTTGCTCCTAGATTTCTGATAAGCTGCTTTAGCCTATTTTGTTGCTCTTTTGTCACCTCAAGATGTTGTTGCAGTTGCTGTTTTGCATCGTCTAACTGTATTTCTTTTATTCGTGATTGCAGCCTTGAAACTGCTGCATTTTCAAAAGACAATGTCTCATTGAGATATTGAGCCAGTTTCTCTTCCAATGTTAACCGCTTAGCACCTTGATTTCTGCTAGTTGTTCCTCCTCTTGTTCTTTTCTTCTGTCTTTTGCTTTTTGATGATCTTTTATTGCTATTGCGTGGCAAATCAATTGAAGAAGACACTCTATTTGTATTAATCCTTGATGAATAAACTACTAGTATATATGCAATTTAACTTTTACCACGCATGTGATGAAGTGAGGGTGGACCTATTCTTGTGACGCATCTAAAATATTCTTTGCCTGTTTGTAGTGGACCGCATCTATCATCCGGCCTTCAAGTCTTACTGCACCTTTTCCAGTCCCTTTCTTCATTGCGTCATCAAGCTCTCGTACAACCTTTCTTGCCCACTCAATTTCATTCTTGCTTGGGCGAAAGACCTTATGCACTGGCTCTATCTGGCTTGGGTGGATTATGCTTTTGCCAGAATACCCAAGACGTTTTGCCATTGTAGCATCCTTGATAAGGCCATCAATATCATCGATCTTTTGCCAGATTGCATCTATTGCATGCACACCAGCGGCCCTTGCGTCGACTGAGACTTTTGCACGAGCATAAGAATATGGAACAGGATCATGCTCGTCATAGTCAAGCCCCATATCATAAAGAAAGTCGAAGACTCCGAAAACAAGGGCGTCTATTCGTTCATCGGCGCTTGCAATTAAATAGGCATTCACGACTCCTTTTGCAGATTCGATTGAAGGCATCAATGCAATTTTCCCAATGGTTCTATCTGTTTCAAGTGTGACAATGTGTTTCTTGATTTCATTTATTTCGTGCACATCGGTGACCTTTGGCACTACTATGCCATCTATCCCTTTTTGCAGAACGGCTTTAAGATCAGTATTTACGAGCCCCGAAGCAGGTGAATTGGTCCTGACATACACAAGACTACCGTGTGCCTGTCTTCGTACTTTCATCGTCTCTGATATTATCTTGCGCGCTACATCTTTTTCATTGTCCGGCACAGAGTCTTCTAGGTCAAAGCAAACTATGTCTGCTGCCAGCGACATAGCTTTCTCTACAAATCGTCTGCTATTGCCAGGAACGAAAATTAGACTACGGAACATGTAAAAGAAAAAGAAAAAAGAGCGTTTATAGTTTCTGTGGTGTTGTTAGGATCTTGCCGAACTGCTGAGCATTTGCCATCATTACATGGCCTTCCACCATGTTACTGAATGGTAAGACAGTATCTATTACTGGCTTAATTTTGCCTTTGCTGACCCAATACATAACGTCTTCAAGCTCTGCCTTGGTGCCCTGAGTAGAGCCCAGAAGGTTGGTTCCCTTAAAGAACAAGAACCGCAGGTCAATGGTTGAGTCATAGCCTGTAGTTGCACCTGTCGCAACAAGGGTGCCACCCATCTTGAGCAGCGCGACTTCTTGCGGAAAGACTGCCTTGCCGATATGCTCAAAAACGACATCGACACCGGGCTGAGCCAGCTTCTTTGTTATTTCGCGTACTTTTTTGTACCAGTCGGGTTCCCGATGGTTTACTGCGTAGTCTGCTCCAAGCTCTATGCACTTGTCCATCTTGTCCTTGTTGCCTGCGGTCGCAATGACTGTGCAGTTGTACAATTTGGCAATCTGTATGCCTACCATGCCGACGCCTGAGCCCCCGCCCATCACGAGCACTAGTTGGCCTGGCTTAATCTTGGCCCGGCCAACGAGCATGTGCCATGATGTCATGCCCACCATAGAAACTGCCGCTGCATCGTTGAACTGAACATTATCTGCAATCTTCACTACATTTACCTCAGGAAGATGGGCATACTGAGCAAATCCTCCCCAGAGTGGACCTGTCTGAAATCCCCAGATAGTCCTTTCATTGCAGTCATACTCCCTGCCAGAAGTACATTCGTAGCACACTCTGCAGCTCAGATTGGAATGCGAAACTACCCTGTCGCCAACTTTGATCTTTTGGACATCAGGCCCAACTTCAACTACGGTTCCGCTTACATCACTTCCAGAAATGTGAGGAAGCGGCGTCTTGACCGGTTCGCCCCATATAGCCCAAAGATCGTTATAGTTGTAAGCTGCCGCTTCAACTTTTATCAAAACTTCATTAGATTTTATCCGGGGAACATCAATATCCTCAATCTTGACAATCTTGGTCGGATCTTTATTGTATTCTCGAAATACTGCTGCCTTCACAAGCAGGAAGCATATCTCATTCTTTAAATAGTTAACTCATGCTAGACCTGTGAAGTATATAGATTAGCTGAAACTTTACCGCCTTTCAAATCGGAATTCTTTCTTTGGCTGCTGGATGCGCAGCAGCAACTGCTTCAACTCCTCATCAGTAAGGGGGCGGTTGACCCTGCCAGAAGAAGCCGCAGTGATAAGGTAATTTTCAACAGTCATTGCGAGATCTGGCTTGACGAGCCGTATGTTCATCAGCCGCTGGCGCGCCTGAGGATCAAGCACCACCTGCAAGACACGCTGGCGCATGGCCGCAGCTTCGGCTTCTCGCCTTCTTGCATCCTCATCATTTGGTTGCGAGGGTTGTGAGACTGACATACTCTTCTTATGCGTAGCGTTGAAGCTGTGGCAGACTCCCGATAAGGTCTTTATGGATTTCAGTAGACATCCTGTCCATCTTTTTCATCCCTTCGCTTGAAATTACTCTACCCTTGCCCTGTAACTTGACAATGTAGCCCGATGCTTCCAGCTGATGGAGAGCCTTGCGAATGATGGCGCCACCAGAATTCCTATGGTGGGCAAGATTGTATCCGATCTTTTTTCTCCCCCCGTAAGCAACTTTCAATTCGTCGACTCCGATAGGACCATGAAGGTAAACCTTTCTAAGTAGAGAAGCACATCTGATATACCACCAATCTTTATTTTGCGGAATCCT
>JALZFN010000208.1 GCA_030861545.1 Thermoproteota archaeon
GGCATGGAAAAACCAGTACTGGATGAGATAGCACAGATACCATGCGTAGTATCCGTCGAGGGTGTCTATGGGGAATTTGATCTGATAGTAAGAGTCGAAGTTCCAGTTGGCAATACTGTTGATTTCGTAATCAACGAGATAAGAAAAATACAGGGCATAAAATCAACTCGCACAGTATCATCCATTGATGGCGAGCGCAGAAGCGGTACTGGTATGGATCACCTCGGGCCACCGTCCGATTAGTAAACAAGTGGTTATTGTCCGTCAAGGAGAAGTTTTTATTCATATACATGGTTATCTTTGATTCCAGACCTTCTTTGTCAGGAAAGTATATGTCGTTTGAATAATGATCATAATGACTACTCTTTTACAATACTCATACGCTCTGACAAGCTCGATCGAGACACAACTTCTTTTTTGAGAATGGTGGCCTTTTAAGGTCCAACATCTAAGTCCAACAACGTTTTGAACATGAGTCCCGCCACAGCGCACCACATGGCTTCAACTTAGGAAAGCGTATCTGTTATTTCATTTGAAGTTTTCAATTATATCATACATGCGTCTATACGATTGCTGTAAATCCTGCGACTTTTGTAGACCTGACCTAACGTTGAGCACATTAGCCTTCAGATCGCTGCTGTTTTTGGCAACTGCAAGTCTTGCAATTGCTGCTGCCGCCTTGATATATTGATGGATGTACTTCATAGTGTATCTGTTCTCTTGGATGAGAGCGATAATAAGGTCAGGCTCATCTGTAAGTATGCTTTCGGCGATAAGAGATTGGAGACCAAACGTAGTTCCCGCCACTTGCTTGAGCATCGAAATGTTGCGTGATGATGTCATTATCCTGGCGAAGACGAAGTTTGTGAAGTATGTCAAGCCAAGAACTATGGCTATTGCCCTGTCGTGCTGCTTTGCATTTGCCAATACTCTCACGTCTCCTTTGTCAAATATCTGATTTGCTATCTTAAGCTCAGTCATCTGATTCCTCACGGGCACTAGGAGCACCTTAGTCCGTATTTTTTCACTTGCTCCCGCCCCAAACATTGGATGGATGCATAGAGGCCGAAGGTTACTTGGCACTTTTTTCAGAGCCGCAAATGTCTTTCTTTTTACGGAGGATATTTCTGCAATGATGGCGCCATCCTTCATTTTTTTTGCGCATTCTCCAATAGCCCGAGGTGTGCTAATTGGAGGCACACAAATAAGTACCAAGTCTGCGTCCTTTACGCAGTCGTTTAGCTTATCTTCCATAAGTACATTGGCCAACGTTTTCCATTTTTTTGGCTTTTTGATATCATAGGCTGAGACCTCCAGGCCGCGGCGGGCGAAGTATACACAGAACCAAGAGCCCATTTTACCTGCGGCTCCGACGATTGCCACTTGTCGAATTTCATGCATGTTCGTTTATGACCGACGCCATTATGTCAAGCCCCATTCCTAATACGTTTTCAGGCTGGCATGCAGATATCCTAACAAACCGTTTGTATAAATCGCCAAAGCCACTGCCGGGTGCTATCGCTACTCCTTGCTCTAGCATTTTTTCAATTACCGGAATGTCTTCGCTCAACGGAAGCTCTGGATATACATACATACCGCCATCAGGCCTCACAAACCGAAGTGACATTTCCTTAAGCTTGCGGCATACGAACTCAAGTCTCCTTTCTATTAATTTGACATTTTCTGATGGACTTATTCCAAGCGCCGCAAGAGCTGCGTGCTGGATTGGCTCTGCTACGCTTGTTACCGCGGCTGCCTGAACCTTTGCCATCTTTGAGATGATTTCTTTGTTTGCAATACCATAACCGACTCTAAAACCAGTCATTGCATAACGCTTTGAAAAAGACCCGACTAGGATGCTCTTACCGTATACATAGTTGCGTATACTATCGAACTGATTGAACGCGTAGTCACTATAAACTTCATCGCTTAGCAAGTAGAGAGCGTGATCTTTGGCAATAGATACTATTCTTTCCGTCGTCTTGGTATCAAGCACCTTTCCGGTAGGGTTGTTAGGATAGTTGAGTACAATCATTTTAGTACTTGGGTTGATCATTTCTTCCAGTTGTTTAGTGTCAGGGCGCCATTCATTTTCAAGTGTGGTATCAATCACCCGGGTTCTTGCACCCACGAAATCGGCGCATTCTTTATACGCGGGCCATGCCGGCTCAATCACGATTATCTCCTGTCCTGCTCTTAGAAGTGAAGTAATAGCGCTGAAAACTGCGAACCTGGCTCCAGGTGTCACCATAACCTGATGCTCAGATAGGTTCCCTCCTTCCTTTTTGGCAATAGCCTTGCGCAGCTCCGATATGCCGTAAGTATCCGTATAATGGTATTGCTTGAGCCTGAACGACTTTGTCAGTGTACTCCCAACTATGGAAGGCGCCGGATAGTCAGGTTCGCCAACCTCCATATGAATTATTTTTTTGCCAGAGGCTTCAAGTTGTTTTGCCTTTGCAAATATACTAAGGTGTGTCTGCTTTTGGACCGTCTTTTGTGGATGCTTTCCAACCTGCACACTTTCTGACTCGGTAAGCAAGATGTTTAGAAGCTGCAGAGCAAACTCATCGCTCATGCCGATTTCATTTGCAAGCAACATCACCTTCATCCGTATCTCGTGCTCGACTTTTTCATCTCTAATGTCAATTCCAAGCCTGCTCTTTATTTCTCCGATCTTTTTCGCAAGTTCTATACGTTGCTGTACGTTGCACATTATCTGTGTTGTGACATCGCGAACTTTGTCGCGCAACAACTCAAGGTCTTCATTCTTGTTATCCATTAGCATCATCTTCACTTTAGCACTGGCGGAATGAGGCCTGCCCGAATAGCATGATCGGCCAGAACCATTGAAACCACACACTCAACAACAGGAGGAGCCCTTGGCACGACGCAGGGGTCATGCCTGCCTGGTACGGTAAGGCTGGTATTCGCATGCGTTGAGATATCAAGAGTCTCCTGCCTCTTAGCTATTGAAGCCGCTGGCTTGAAGCCCACTCTTATGACAATTGGCATCCCGTTCGATAGCCCTCCTAGTATCCCTCCTGCATTGTTGGTCTTGGTAACCACCTTTCCATTGTCCAGCGTATAGAGGTCATTATTTTCAGAACCCTGTACTTTAGTACCCGAAAAGCCTGAGCCAAACTCGACAGCCTTAACTGCCGGTATGCTAAATAATGCCTTGCTGAGATCCGACTCAAGCGAAGCAAATATCGGTTCGCCCAAGCCCACGGGAAGTCCTGTGCTTATACATTCAATTATACCACCGAGAGAGTCACCACGTTTTCTTGCCTCTAGGATTGCTTCCTTCATTCTTTGCCCTGCCTGGGGATCTGGGCACCTTACTTCATTATTGTATCTAGCAGCAATATTTTCTTTGGTTATGTTGGTTGCCCTTACACCTCCTATTTCAGTAGTGTACGCTACTGTGATAATGCCAAGTGTTCTTTTTAGTAGCTTATTGGCTATAGCCCCCGCCATCACAAGGGTCGCTGTCAGCCTGCCAGAAAATCTTCCACTTCCGCGATAGTCTGTAAAGCCGCCATACTTTACCATTGCGGGATAGTCAGAATGTCCAGGCCGCGGAATGTTCTTTATCATCTCGTAAGGCTTTGAATCCGAATCGTGGTTCCATATAAGCATACATATTGGAGCTCCTGTAGTAAAGCCGTTGAAGAGGCCAGACAGGATCTCTACTTGGTCTTCTTCTTTTCTCTGCGTGGTTACGATTGACTGGCCGGGCTTTCTTAGGTCAAGCAGGGTTTGTA
>JALZFN010000080.1 GCA_030861545.1 Thermoproteota archaeon
GTCCGCTTGCGGCGTCGAGGCGCTGGTGCTTTGGTATGCCTTAGTACTTATTTCTGCCAAGATATTCTTCAATTCTTGTGTCTTAGCCTTGACGGTTTCCATGTTATTGCTTGTAATGGCCTCGCGGATTTCCTGTGTCGCCTTGTTCACCTTTTCTACCTGATCAGGGCTTACTTTGTCCTTGAGATCTTGTTTGACCAGCTTGTCAGCCGCATACACGAGATTGTCTGCTTCATTCTTAATCTCTGCCTCTTCCTTCTTCTTCTTATCGGCCTCGGCAAACTGCTCTGACTCTCTCTTTAGCCTTTCAATTTCATCCTTGGCTAGCTTGTTGTTTGCAGTTATTGTGATCTTGGCTTCCTTTTGTGTAGCCAAGTCTTTTGCAGCGACGTTTAATATTCCGTTTGCATCGATATCAAATGCAACTTCGATTTGCGGTACGCCCCTTGGGGCCGGCGGAATCCCGGATAGATTAAACATGCCGAGTGAGACACAGTCTGTAGCCATTGGCCGCTCACCCTGCACAATATGTATTGTTACTGCAGTTTGATAGTCTGCAGCAGTGGTGAACACCTTGCTTTTCTTTGTCGGAATTGTAGTATTGCGCTCAATTAACGGCTCCTTTAATCCACCCAGCACTTCCACGCCCAATGTAAGCGGCGTTACGTCAACAAGCAGGATATCAGTTGAAACATCACCAGCGATGACTGCGCCTTGCACCGCTGCACCCATTGCCACTGCTTCCATTGGGTCGATACCACGTTCAGGCTCTTTGCCCATGACTGAGGACACAAACTGTCTCACCATTGGCATTCTTGTAGGGCCACCGATTAGTATGATTTTGTCAATATCTGTGGGCGTCATCTTAGCATCCTGTAAAGCCTGCATCATAGGCTGCCTACACCGTTCAATTATCGGCCGGAGGAGGTCCTCAAGCTTTGACCTTGTTAGCTGCAGTATCAGGTTCTTTGGTCCTGAAGATGGATCATATGCCAGGAAGGGCAGATTGATCTCTGTCGTAACAACATTTGACAGCTCTATCTTGGCCTTCTCTGCAGCTTCTCTTATTCTCATCATTGCAGCCTTGTCGTTCCTAACATCGAGGCCAGATTGCATGCGGAACTCCTGAACGATGAATTCGACAAGCGCATTATCCATATCAGTACCGCCAAGCTGGGTGTCACCTGACGTAGATCTGACTTGGAACACGCCGCCACCCATTTCCATTATTGTAACATCGAGCGTACCGCCGCCAAGATCAAAGACCATTATCTTTAAGTCCTTGTTTGCCTTGTCAAGACCATAGGCAAGCGATGCAGCCGTGGGCTCGTTAATTATCCTGACTACTTGAAGTCCAGCAATTTCTCCGGCATCCTTAGTCGCCTGGCGCTGATTATCGTTAAAGTAGGCCGGGACGGTAATGACTGCCTTATCAACGGTTTCGCCTAGAAAAGCCTCCGAGTCCCTCTTAATTTTTTGCAAGATGAATGCAGATATCTGTTGTGGCGTGTACTCTTTGCCATATACTCTGAACTTAAAATCTGTTCCCATCTTGCGCTTTGCCGCGATGACAGTTCCTTCAGGGTTTGAAATCATCTGGCGGCGAGCCGGCTCACCGACTATAAGTTGTCCGTCCTTGGTAAATGCTACCACTGACGGGAATGCCTTGCCGCCTATAGACGTGCCCTCTGCTGCCTGGATTATAGTTGGCTTGCCGCCTATCATCGCCGCGGCCGCTGAGTTGCTCGTTCCAAGATCAATGCCTATTATTTTGCTCATGTAATCAGCCTCCTTCTTCTCCTCCTTGAATATCCGTCTCTTTAGTATCACTAACGCTATTTTTAATTATCTTCTTTGAAATCTCAACGAGGCTTGGCCTTAGGACCCTGCCATTGAGCATGTAACCCTTTCTTATCTCAGATGTCACTGTATTTTCTGCCAGGTCGTCTCGTCCAGAATACGCTATAGCATCGTGCACGTTTGGGTCAAAAGGTGTTCCAACCGCCTCTATTTCCCTTACACCTTCAGAGGTAAGCAGTGAGTCGATATTCTTTAGAATTCCTTCCAATCCCTCAATGACAACTAGCTGGTCTGACTTGCTTTGCCTGGCTACTGAGAGTGCTCTGAGATAGTCGTCACGGATGTTAAGAAATTTGAAGAGCAATTCAGCTTTTATGGATTCTGCCTTTGAGGCAAGTTGCTTTTCCATCTGCTTTCGATAGTTGTCGAAGTCAGCCATAAGATACCGCGTCTTGTTAAGGCTGATTTCCGCAGCTTCCTTTGCCTCTCTTAGCTCGTTTTTGACAGACTGAAGCTCTGCCCTTAACGCTTCAATGTTTTCTTCCTCTTCTCCGACGGGCTGGCCTTCCTGCTGCTTGGTTATTACATTTCCTCTTTCGTCTTCTTGGACCAAAGCAAAATCACCTTCTGCTCTCAGAGATGTAGCATATGTAATAATTAGATATCGCTCGTAAGAAATATAGCAGATCTCTTACACAATGATTGTTGATCCATATGAGCTCTGACGATGAACTTGAGGCAATCAAGCAAAAAAAGTTGGCTGAGTTGCAAAAAGAAGCCTCCACAAAGGCAATGATGTCTGCGCTTAGCGAGCCAATAGTGCTCACCGACTCTAACTTTGCAAACGAGATTAAGAAATATCCTCTTATGGTTGTGGATTTTTGGGCGCCTTGGTGTGGCCCTTGTAGGATGGTTTCGCCAATAATTGAACAATTAGCTAGGGAATACTCAGGTAGAGTGGCATTTGGCAAGGTCAATGTAGACGAGAATCAAAGAATAGCGGCCTTATTTGGAGTACAGAGCATCCCCACCTTGATGATATTTAAATTTGACAAGGTAGTCGACATAATGATTGGCGCGATGCCAAAAGCACAGATCGAGTTAAGGCTTAAGCAACAGCTGTCAAACAATGACTCAATTTATAGATAGGTAACTAATAGAAAAAGAAAAAAGGTTGCACTTAGTTTATTCCTAAGTGCGGGAAAGAAGCAACGCTTATTCCCAATTCTCCTTGAAGCTTTCTGATCTTTGTGGCATATTCCCTCATCTTACCGTTGTCGCCCTGTACCTTGGCGATCCTGTATCCCTTCCATGCTTTCCTCAGCGCGCCCCAACTCTGGCCTGGTGTGAAGTTGCCTCTTGGTACTACTGTTTCACGGACTGACATTATGGCTGTCATGCTGAGATACTTTCGTAGTTGGTACTTAGCACCGGTAGTCAACTTTCTCAGATTTCCTAGTGAAAACAGTTGGCAGAAAGCTAGCTATGAGATGCCACCAACAAAGCTGTGGTACTTGAGAAATCTGTCTCAAATAATCTGAAGATGTGTACGCATCTCAATCACGAGCAATTATTAAGTTACATGGTTAGATGTTGAGGAGTTCGGAAAAATGACGATGATGATAAGCAAAAAGGGCTTGAGAGACTTTATGTATACTTGTTAACGTTTTGGGAGATATTATTGTAGCTGTATAAAATCACATTCTTTACTTACGGTGTCAAATATTGCAGCAGTTGCCTTGTAGCCAAAGAACCAGCCATTAGCAGTGCCAGGATTAATAACAATTGTTTTTCCAACAACCTTGTTATCTGCCTTATGAGTATGGCCATAAACTACAACGTCATATTTGCCTGATTGAATCAGGGATTCCCTCTTGTTAAAATTAGTTCCATGATAGACTGCAATTAACAGATCATCCTCCTCAATCTCACAGAGCTCGCCTCTGAGCTCACCTCCTATTCTTTCAAAAGCATTCTCAAGTCCTTCTTTATCCATATCGTTATTTCCCAATACGCCAATAAGTTTTAGTCCTTCAAAAGATTCTACCGCTTCAGGAGAAGTTATATCTCCAGCATGGATCACATAACTCATTTTTTTGTCATTAAATATCTTGACGGCATTTTCTATGTTCTTGAAATTGTCATGGGTATCTGAGATTAGTCCGATCTTCACTTTATCTCTCGTCCCAGTAAGTGCATATAATATAACAATTAACACTTTCTATGCAAGTGTTATAATGTACCCTGTTCTTTGCTGATTTTACTTCGGCCATTAAGTCTTCTAGCTGCCGGTCTAGGGCCTTTACCTCACGTCATGAATTTTTGCTTTCTGTTGTTTTTTAGAGGAATTGACACTGTGTTAGAGGACCGGCTTACTGATAGTCCTAAGTGTTGTTTTCATTTTGTGTTGTTGTATAATAGAGAGTTGACCACTGCATCGGCAACTAGGAATGGAAGAGAAATAATAAAAAGAAAAGATGAGGTTGCCACTGCAGAGCAGCAATTCAAAGCAATAGCACATCCACAGTTCAGAGAGCAAGAAAAAATTTGGAGGGAGTGCTTAAACAGGGAATGAAAGGATAAAGGCTAAGTTAGCAGATGCGGATACAATTCGCATTAGCCAGGCAACCATCCAGTCAGCTGGGATACTGTAATAAACCTAATTTTAGACACTTATGAAGTAAAAAGAGCGCGGGGAATCGTAGACCGCTAGTGGAGATTCATGGCTGAGTTGTTGTTGCTCTTATGGCGTCTTTAGCTCCAACGATTCCTCTTCATTACTGAGGTAGTTTTTCGTACCAAGTACTGTTGTTGTGGTGGCGGTACCTTTATCATTTCGTCAATCTCCCTGTAGGTTACACAAAACCTATCACCTTTTTCGGTAGTCTTAAATGTTTCACTTGAAGAGTCATACTCAATCAGCCCGTTATTGGCAAGAATCGACAGATAGTGCTTCAGCTGTCCATGGCCAAGATATGCGTTAAACATTAGCCCAGTCTTAGTAACACCGCTGCCACTATCATCGCCGCTTCTGCCATTTTTTGCAGCTTCTAAAATTTGGCTCATTATCTCTATTCTATCTCTGCTTCTCATGAGTATCTTTTGGTCTGCATGACTATGAAGTTAAATAGCATTGCTACTAACTTTTACGCAAAATCTTTCGAGGATTAAATCTCGACCTATTCGCCAGATTATTTTTTAATTAAATTAACCATAATTATATTGTTAGAACGAAATTGCTGAAAGTTAGTGATATTCAGCAGCACCGCGAGAAATTCTGTTCACCATATACAACTCACCATATACAACAGAACTTCTAGCATTTCAATTTCTGTGACCAATCTTTGGGTGTCGTCGATATACATTGCTTCATCTTCTTGTTTTCTCTTTAACCTCAAGAGTCGTTCTAGCTTATTGACATTTCAAGTGAGATTTTGTGAAGCCTCAATGTGCGGTTCGTAATGTCTTTTGATGACAAGATTCAACGTCTCCGTCCTTTGGCTCTCCTCTCTGACTGTTTATCCTTAGCATCGTCCGACTCGCATCAATTATTTGTGTGGATACTTCTACGAACTCCTGAAATAATTGATACAATTCTCTTATTTTATGAG
>JALZFN010000221.1 GCA_030861545.1 Thermoproteota archaeon
CATGGCCGCTCTACTTCATCCTTAACACCGGCGATGTCCGACGCGGGTTTGAACTTACAATGGCAAAGAGCCGTCTCTATTTAGATGAGGCAAAAATTGCGCTTGACATGCTACCTGAGAACTTTCAGTTAAAGCCTTTTTTAGAATTCCTTTTCTTGACAGTCAATCACTACAACCAGTACTGGTATAATGAGCTTGCCCACAATGCGCCCTTTGAAGAATTCAACAAAAAAATACAAGAGGCTGTTGCGAGATGATGTGGTCTGAAAAGAATAGGCCAAAGACACTGCAAGAAATGGTAGGCAATGAAGATGCTCGCTTTGCTGCAATAAAGTGGTTAGGGAGCTGGGTGAGCGGCAGCAGGCCGCTTCTCTTAGTAGGTCCACCTGGCACAGGCAAGACCACCCTCGTGCACACACTTGCAAGACAACTTGATTACGATATAGTAGAAATGAATGCAAGTGACATACGCAACAAAGAGGCGCTGCAAGCAAGAATAATGCCTGTCTTTCAAAATACTGCCAACCTGATTGGAAAAAAGATAATGCTATTCTTAGATGAGGTAGACGGTATTTCAGGCAGAGAGGATACTGGCGGCCTCGATACAGTCGTTGATCTCATGAAAGAGCCAACAGTGCCAGTGATAATGGCCGCAAATGAAAAATCCATTAAGATAAAAAAGCTTGCCAAGGCTTGCAAGACAATAGAGTTCAAACCAGTGCCGTCACCGCTATTGATTCTGTTTTTAGATCATGTACTACAAAGCGAAGGAGTAAAACTTGGACCAGTTGAAAGAAAATTGATTGTTGACAACAGTAGAGGCGATATTCGAACACTGCTTAACAGCGCACAGTCCCGTGCCGCCGGCTATTCTACTGTTTCAAACAAAGATGTCGTAGATGTGGACATTGCAGATGCAATCAACGGTTACTTTAATGCCGGCAATATGGAGGAGGCAAAACAGCTTATAATAAAGGCGGATGTGTTGTATCCTGATCCAAGATACAGGCCGACCTCACCGGAGGAAAAGCGGAAAGACATGCTCTCAGCATTATTCTCGAGCATCGTTTCTTCGCATATAGAACAGCATGAGGATCTTGCGTTGTTGTTAGATGTCCTGTCAAGAGTTGATATGATGGTTGGAAGGGCTAATGCATTAAGGCAGTGGCATCTACTAAAATACATAAGCAGCATTATCGCAAAAGGGTTGTATGAAAAATCCCGCCAGAAAGGTATCAAATATAGCCAATATGTGATGCCATGGCCAGTGATGGGACCAATATTTGCCCGCTCACAGTCTACAAGAAGGATCTTAAATGAGCTTGCATTGGTGCTTCATATTTCAAGAAGCTCTGCTGGCTTATTTGTCCTGCCCTACTTTATCAGAATAATGATTGATGAAAAAATAGATCCTATCAAGTTTGCAAAGGATAACTTTCTGGATGAGTCAATTGGTGAGTCAATAGCAAAGGAGATCGAGAAGGTGAAAAGAAAATGAATGACTGGATAAAGCTTTTGGTGAAATATAAGGGCAAGTGCACCGCATGCAATAATGAAATATCGGCAGGCCAATATGCACTTTGGTCAAGAAGCAGCAAGGCAATCAAGCATATCGAGTGCAAGGCAATAACAAGAACACCCAAAAAGAGAGAAGAGGATACAAACAGGCCACAACCAGCAGAAGTACAAGTCGACTGCTTTATTTGCAATAGGCCTATCGCATACAGCGATTGTGGCTTTGAAGAAGTTGACAATGACAGGCGGGCAGTATCGCAAGCATGTATTTGCAACAGCTGCTTGGAAGACAATAATGCCTATCAGAACTATAAGCAGGCATTCATTGAAAAGGCATACAAACTAACAAAAGTTAAACTTTAGTTGGGTTAAACATAGCAAATGAACGGTGGCCAGTTATGGCGCCCGCTGTGCTGTCGGGGATGATAAGTGTGACCCTATCTTGTGTGTTACAATTTTTTCTGCATCTCGTGCAGTTATTCTATAATTTATCGCAAGTATCTTGCTGCCATCCAAGTCATATATCTTGATTTTTTTATCGTCATTCCGTGATGTCTTTTTAGCTCGGGCAAGCTCTGCCTTTCCCAAAAGATTCCCTTCGATATTCTTCCCAGCAGAGCGTGATACCACGATGAGCGTTCTTTTACCAAATTTTAAAAAATCAGAAAAAATTGAATTGATGTGTTCATCCCTAAATGAAAAACCAATTACGATACAAATACCCACCTTATCCATGAATTTTTTAAACTTCTCTCTTATGGTCTTATAGGGTTCAAATTCTTGCCCGCCTTTGGGTGAAAGAGTTGGGTATATGAGCATGTCTTCCACATAGTTTGGGTCAGAAATTGGCGTTTCTTCAATTGTAGCCTCAATTCTTCCAGATTCATGCTTCTTCCAGTTTAATGACCCGTGAAGCTTGTATAGACAAACATTAGTTATTCCGTCAACTAATGGATAATCAAAATTTCCATCCCATATACTAGTCTTAGTGTATTCATCAACTCTAAAACCGTCTATGCGTCTACATTTCCTGTCCGGCTTGCTACAGTACATTTCAATTGCCCTATCATAGTTCGTTGTAAAAACATGAATAACATCCTTTGAGTATTTCTTTATCTCTCCAAAAAGCGGCTCGTATACCTGACCTAATGCTTCATCGTAAGCACGTTCCCAACGATATTTGTGAAAAATATGCTCTTCTATCCGCTTTCTCTGAGGTTCAGTTAATTTTAAGTATTCACTGAATTGGTATTTTACATATATGTCCGGAGAATATTCGTGAATTATACTTTGTAAGTATCTTCCTCCATATTGTTGGCTCTTTAGGAAAAAGTCATCAATTTCTTTTAGGCTTTGAAGAACATGCTCAATGTCTTCAAACTTGTCAAAGCTCAGAATTGAATACAGGAGTCTGTTTAGCCATCCTTCTGGGTCGTTAGTTTTAGGCCTTTTCGAATATTCATCTATTAATTCAGCTCTTAACTCTTTGGTAGTGGGTTTTCCAAAAGGTACTGAAGCTCCGGCGCCAAGAAACAATCCAATCTTTGGCTGCTTATTATCAGACATGCGTGGTGATTGTTACCAATCAGACAGAAGAGGAGATGTGTATATATTTCTTCTAATAAAATTC
>JALZFN010000082.1 GCA_030861545.1 Thermoproteota archaeon
TCTTCTTTACGCTATTCAATGGCATTGCCGAAGTACCGTTATTTAGCTCGCCTATAACTGGCATATTGATTCTAGCAGGTGTCTTTCTTGCTTCCAGAAAAGCTGGCGCAATGATGGTTCTCTCTGGCTTGATTGGAGCAGGGGTTGCTCTTTTAGCGGGCGCTCCTTACGATCTGGTCACCTTTGGACTCTTCGGTTATAACTCTATACTTACAGGGATGGCATTCTGGTCAGGGCCATTTGTCAAGGCCAATAAGGCTACCTTCTTCATCTCAGTATTTGGAGCAGCCATAACTACTTTCACCTGGATGGCATTCTCTCACCTGATGGGCGACCTCTTTGTGCTCAATGGCGTTGCTAACTCGTGGGCTATCCCTGGCTTTACGTCTTCGTTTATCTTTACGACTTGGGCACTAATGTATGCTACAAAGAGGTTTGGTCATGATATATGGCCAGCGCCGCCACCTCCTCCTAAGGAGGAGCTAATAGCGGAAAGTGGAAACCCCAAGCAAGAAGGATCATTTAAGTGGACAGCAAAGGAATTCATGATTGCTACACTAAAAGGCGTCTCGCAGGTCACTTTTGTAGAAAACTGGAAGACTGGTATATTCTGGGTTGTAGGGTTGACACTTGCATTTGAACTTGCACCTTTCATAGCAGCAACATCTGCAGGAGTGCCTCAGGATAGGCCATGGTTCACCAATGCATATACTTCACAATGGAACCAAAACTCGACGCTTTATTTGGCAGGGCTTATGGCCTTACTAGGTTCCGGCATCGGAGTCGCAATGGCAATACTTAACAAATTGCCTACTGCTGAAATAAGGCTGGGATTGCATGGATTCAATCAAGTGCTAGTTATGATAGCGCTGACGAGTTTTGTACCTCTCACACCTCAATCATTTATGATGGCTGTTTTTGCCACCATTGGATGCTCATTTCTTATGCCCGGCCTGCAGAGGTTCTTTGGACAATGGGGACTTCCTGCCCTTACCGGGCCTTTCGTGATTACTGCTTGGATATTTCTGCTCGCAACAGCTGGTTTCAATAATATTCCTGCAGGTATAGGTTGGTCGAGACCGTAGATTGAACGTTCCCTCTTTTTTGTTCTTTGTGTTGCAATGGAAGTGTGTGCATGAAAGTTCATGGATCCAGGGCTTTTTGATAAATTTCTAGGTGAGTCCCGCGAGAAACTGGATGGCAACTCTGATCCCGAAAAGATCAGAGTGTACATCAACTGGTGTTTACAAAATGGCTATGAGGAGATTATACTCAGAATCAGCTCTGAAGAGAAAGGTGGGTGGGCTAGAAATTATTTTTTGGATTTCACTACTAACAGGATCATTGTCAGCAAGAAGAGCTTTTTGACAAAGTTCGCAGATCTGGGTTATGTTGCTGGACTTGCTCCGTACCCATATCTTGTCCTGCAAAAAGAACTAAAGACTTCCAAAAATATACGCCTAGAGGTGCTTTCAACTCCCAAAGATCTATCGAAAGACCAGGGCGTCTATATAAGGTACTCTGATATCTCCGAATTTGAATTAAGAAAAGGGATAGAAACAATGGTTACAAATATGTTTGGTAGGGCCATAGTTTCAAATTTTCTTCGTATCAAAACAACTACTGGAAATGAGTATAACTATACCTTGCCAGTAAACAAGAATGGCACTTATGAGCAAATTCGGTATTGGATAGGCGTGATTCTTCCCACATTCTGTCCTCCATATTAGCCGAAATGCTAATGCAGGGAGTGGTGACAGCAAGGATACAAGCAGAATCGATATTTGCCGACATCGGCAAAGTGTTCCAATCCTAATAATCCAAGTAACCTGAACCACTATTGAAATAATTCATTTTCTAAATTTAAAATACCTCACTCAATCAAGAAGTAAAAGAGGTATCATGCGAAAATGATGCTAGCACCAAGGGAAATGGAAAAGATGTGGATCTGGACAGCGGCCCAGATCGCCGAAGGGAGAAAAAATCGAGGTGTAAAATTAAACTACCCCGAGTCAGTTGCATACATTGCGAATTATGTGGTTGAAGGAGCCCGAGAGGGCAAAACAGTTGCAGATCTCATGCAGTCTGCAAGGACGGTACTAAAAAAAGATGATGTAATGTCTGGAGTCCCAGAGCTTCTTCATACAGTTCAAGTAGAAGTTACATTCCCTGATGGAACAAAGCTCGTCACCGTGCATGATCCGATTCAATAGGTGAACAATCAATATGGTAAAAAAGAAACAAGGATTAAAAGAAAGAAACCAAAAGCAGCTACTACTGCTACCTCTAGACGAGCCAGCGTTACTCGAGAGGAGGTTCGAACAGCTTTGATACCAGGAGAATACGTCCTTTCTTCAGATCCTGTAATTTGTAATGAAAATAGAAAGACCATCAAAGTAAGTGTAAGTAATCGAGGCGATAGGCCTTGCCAAATAGG
>JALZFN010000228.1 GCA_030861545.1 Thermoproteota archaeon
CGATTTTTCTTGACAAGATAGGAGATACTGTATGTATCCCACCAAATGTATTGCATTGTCATGGCTGTACACCAGAAGGAGTAGATTTCTCACATATTGCAATTAGAAGATCTACATTAGATAATAATAAGCAACCAGCCAAAACTCTATGGGAATATGATATTGAAGCAATGAAAAAGGTTATGGGCGTGACGGATGGCAACAAAGTATCTACTATTCTTAAAGAACTTCATGTTCAAATTAGAAAGGCTATTTCAGGCTAAGAGGAGCAGCTGTTAAGCAGTGAAGAAACTACAGAAAAAAAATAGAGGATACTTTTTTCTATAGCGCCTACGTTATACTTATTGTAATGGCTACTAGGACAAGAGCCAAGTCGTTACCTTCTGAACAATTAACTCCAGAGCAGATCGCTGAAAACATGAAAGAAGCTGCAAAGAAGATCCGCGAGACTTCTCGCGCAGTCAGAGAAAGTGTAAAAGCATTACGTGAAAGTGGTGCAGTCCAAGAAATGGCAGATGCTACACGTGAAGCAGCTATGACGGCTCGTGATACTACACGAGATGTAAGAGATACAGTCAAAGCCATGGAGAAAAGCGGCGTTGTGTCAGATACAGCAAGTGCAATGGATGAAACAGTTGCTGCCGCAGCTGAAACCGCAACAGCTGCAAAAGGTACAGCGCTACAGCTACCAAAAAGAACGCCAAGGACTAAGAAGATGGTAAAACGTAGTGCCAGGCAAGCAACAAGAGAATCTAAAACTGCGGCACGTCAGACAAAAAGAATAATAATCAAAAAGAAGGTCCAAAGGCGAAAAGGAAAGTAAAGGAACTTGGAAGAAAAGTAAAAGCACAACTACCACAAAAAAGACGAGCGATAGTACTAGCAACAAGGGAAGAAGAAGAAGAAGAAGAAGAAAAGGAAGAAAAGAAGGCAGCATAATCGCTAGTCTGTACTTTGCCTGCAGCGAAATGCAGGATGAGGTCAGTCTGCATCAACGACTCCTTTCAAAAATAAACCATAACAATAGTAGTAATTATTCTAAGCATTATTACCATATGCAGAAACTAAGAATCGGATGGACCATGTACGAAAGAGAGATAGATTTATGTGTAAAAATAATAAAGTGGAGGCAGAGACTAAACCCTGTCCTTGCCTTCCAGATGTGCCCTTAACATCCATGCCATCTTTTCGTGATTTTCCACTGCCTGTAGGAAAAAGTCATTTGTTGCCATATCTTCTAATTCTTCAGCTTCATCAGCGTTCTTCCTGAGCGTCTTGATTACTGTTTCATGATCCTTTAGCAGATTGGATATCATTGTCTGTGCGTCCGGGTTCTGACCAGGGTCTTCATTGATGCTAGAGTAGCGGGCAAACTCGTCAAGCGTGCCAAGCGATTTGCCACCAAGGTGTCTTGCTCTTTCTGCTACCTCATCTACTATTTCATCTAGTGCTTCATATTGTTCCTTAAAGAACTGGTGTAGCTGATGAAAGCGAGGTCCTATAACATTCCAGTGATATTTCCTTGTCTTTGTGTAAAGTACATACTCGTCGCAGAGACGCATATTAAGCGTCTCAACAATCTTTTTACGAGCATCCTCTTTTACTCCAATATCTGTTTGAACATCTTTTTCCATTATTGCAGCCGATGCTGTGCCACCACTACTTTTTGATGCCATAACGGACACTGCTCACAAAGCTATTTATGAGATGTATAACAATAAGCCGGACAGCTTTATTACATTTGGGAGCTTCTACTACTGCCAAATGGCAGCACGTAGAAAGAAAAGCAGGGGGGTGACCGCCCAAGATGTCGACATCCTGTTTCGATTCGCGGAGCTATACAATACAGACTATGATTTTCAGGCCGCCGAATGGTTTTGGAGTCAGTTCCAAGAAAAGACTATCGAAGAGTTTACAAGCAAATACGCGCATGGAACAAGAGAATATCAGTTCTTTGAAAGATTCACATCAAAATTTGAGCTTGCTGGCTTGCTTGTGGAAAAAGGATTTCTAAATCCAGATCTATTTTTCGATAGATATGGGTCACTTCAAGAAGAATGGAATAAATGCAAACCCATAATCTATGG
>JALZFN010000238.1 GCA_030861545.1 Thermoproteota archaeon
GGTCATAGGTCCAGCGGATTTTCCTGTAGCACATTTCCGTCGCGAGTTCCGCTTGCCTGTGCTTGAGGCGAGACCCGATGCCTTGATTTTGATAATCTGGGTCAATCCCCATCATATGGGAGCATAAATAGGCTTCTCCATCTTTAAATCCGGCAAAGCTATATTGAAAACCAATACATTTCTCGCCGTCAAAAGCGCCAATCACAAATCCACCGTTTTTCGCTGCTGTCATCGTTTGGTGGGTAGGGACAGGATCTACACCCCAAATCTTTAAGTCCAATTTGTGAACCTTTTCAAAGTCTTCTATATCTGTTACTGTTTTGATTGTCAATTCCATGATGTACCACCTCGTTTTTCAGAATAGAAGGGTGTGAGATGTCCCTATTTCTTCTATTAATATAGTAATTATTTTCCTAGGCTGTAGTGTTAAATTGGCCCGTATTTTTCAAACGTCTTAATCACCGTTTTAGCTAAAATTTCAATTCCTGTTAACAGCTCTTCTCGACGGAAAGTCATATCCGGATGGTGCAAACCAGGCTGCAAATCACAGCCAAGGCCGAGCATCGTCGTTTTTAAATTTTCTTTCATTAAAGAATAAAAATGAAAATCCTCGCCGCCGGAAGTGACAACAGGCGGAGCGCAGAATGGACGGCCGATACTATCGACAATCGCACTCTCCATAATTCTCATTGCCTCGGAATCGGGTTGGGCTGCAGCAAGCTTATTGACTGACTTCAAATGAATTTCCGCATCATATGTCGCTGCCACACCTTCTACGATTTGTGTTAATTTGTATTCAAGCTGATTCATGACCTCATTGCTCTGTGACCGTAAATCAAGCGTAAACTCGGCACGGTCAGGAATAATATTTCCGTTAGGACCGCCTGCATGAAAGGACGTCATTTTAATACTGGCAGGGACTTGTGGATCCATATGAATGTTTCGTATGGCTCCAACCAAGCTGCTTCCAACTTCAATCGCATTGATCCCCAAATGGGGTCTAGCGGCATGAGCGGTTAAGCCTTTGATTTCCCCGTGAATGGATTGCGCGGCACCATGGCAAATCGCAGGGGAGGCATAGCCGCTCCGCAATTCTTGAATCGGTCTTAAGTGAACTCCATACAAATAATCGACATCATCTAAGACCTGCTTCTCCAACATCTTCAGGGCGCCACTTCCTGTTTCCTCGGCTGGTTGGAAAATCACCTTTAGTTTACCTGGCGGCTTGTAACCCATTTTATTTAATAGTTTCACAACCCCAAGTCCCATCGTTGAATGGGCATCATGGCCACAGGAATGAACGGCCTGCCATACGCCGTCTTTTTCCTGCCATAGCGCATCCATATCGGCTCGGATCGCAACAGTCAAATCGCCTTCTCCGATTTCTCCAATCACACCAGTACAATCATCAAACGTCTGGGTCCGGAATCCTTCTTTTTCTAGCTGCATCCGGATAAACTCAGTTGTTTTTACTTCTTCCCAGCTAATTTCAGCATTTTGATGGAGATGATTGAAAATGGAGAAGAGCTCCTTTTCCAGATCTTTGATTGGATTTTTCATCGTGGTTTCATCTCCTTTATAACAATTATTTTGATCCCTGTCTTCCTGATCATCGAAAAAAGGAAGCAGCGGGGTAGAGTGTTTGTACCTATATGTTAATATATTCTCGGCCACTACTAATTGCTGCAAGATTCTGTCTAAAGTTTTTTCGTTAAGGCACCGGAAAATTACGTTTTCGTTGGTTTTCCAAAAAGGCTTTCATCAATTCTTTTAACAATTATATCTCTATATCTCAACACTTGTAAAAAAATAGCTGAAAATTTTAGGAGAATAAAAACGGCGGTACGTGAATAAGATGAACTACATTTCAACAGGGGGTGAAATCCATTGAAAAAATTTATCAGTGTCCTGATCATTTTACTAGGTATCATTCTTTTCTTTTTCGGCCTTGAAATGCTCGGAATCATTATCGCGGTTGTGGGGTTATTTTTATTTCCAAATGCCAGCTCCGCAGATCCCGTAGATCCCTATGACGATCATCATTATCACTACGGGAATCACAACGCCTCGAAAGACACAGATAGCAGCGATTCGGGTAGGGGGCGTGACGATTAACAGATGTTGAAGCACTCATAGTTATAGATTTAAAACTTCCACCATAACTCTTCTTCAAAAATACCTCTTATCTAAGCTTCTCTAGATAGTTAGTTGAGACAGATTAATCAAACGATTGATTAGTAGGTATGTTCCTACCTTTCGCTAAGGAAAATGCTTTAATCAATCGTTTGTCTAACTCCTCTGTTCGCCCCTCCAAAGAC
>JALZFN010000240.1 GCA_030861545.1 Thermoproteota archaeon
CGTATATATATTGGAGTCACTCGTTGGACCAAAGGAGCTCGCTGAAATATCTGTCATTGGCTTTGAACCCAAACTGGTTGTAACATGCGATTTGAACAAATTTATAGTAAAAGACAGAGGTGGAACAGTTCTGCAAAGTTCAGAACTCAAAGAACCGCTTTCTCAACTACGTCTATTAATGCCCAAAGTGAACGATGATCGCTTCAGATATATTGGAGGTGCTGTGGGATATATCAATTTTGATGCTGTACGTTTTTGGGAGAAGCTGACAATCAACAACAATCACAAGAAGAACAAAATGGTTAGCAAATTCCCTCTCCTTGAATTTGGCATTTATGATGATGGGATCCTGTTCAATCACAGGGAAAACCAGGCTTACTATTTTTTCCTTGAAAAATCACGCATAGATGAAGTGCAGCAGAAGATGCGCGGAACCGAAAATAAGGCGGCACAGTTTTCATATTCAACGCCACACAGAAACATGACAAAAAAGCAGTTCGTAAACATGGTGAGGAAGGCGAAACACTACATATACAATGGTGACGTCTTCCAAGTAGTGCTTGCAAAGAGGATGAACTTTACAGTTGGGGGCAACCTTATTGACCTCTACGCTCAACTCCGCGAGGTAAATCCCTCCCCCTACATGTATATGCTAAAAATGGCTAACAGATGCGTAATAGGCTCGAGCCCTGAAATGCTCATCCGTGTGACTAAGGACTATATCGAAACTTTCCCTATTGCCGGCACAAGGCCGGTTGTAGAGAACGAGAGGGAAAACGAGCGGCTGCGCCAGGACTTGCTCAACGACGAAAAAGAGGTTGCAGAACATACAATGCTAGTCGATCTTGCAAGAAACGACCTTGGAAAGGTTTGTGAATTTGGCACAGTCAGGGTCGAAGAATTCATGACGGTCAAGAAGTTTAGCCATGTACAGCATATTGTTTCTCATGTCGTGGGTAGGTTACGAAAAGGTTTTGATTCCTACAATTCCTTGAGAGCAGTCTTTCCAGCGGGCACTGTTTCAGGTGCGCCAAAGGTTCATGCGATGGAGATAATATATGAGCTAGAGCCTACACTCAGAGGGCCATATGCTGGTGCTTTAGGCTATTTTTCGTTTAACGGCTCATGTGACTTTGCTATAACGATAAGATCGCTATTTGTGAATGGCAAAAATGCTTACATCGAATCAGGCGCAGGAATCGTTATCGACTCTGACCCGGACCGTGAATGGGCAGAAACAGAGCACAAGTCGAACGCGATGCTGGCTGCGCTAAAGAATGCTTCATCTGGCACACAGCGTTCTGCTCAATCAGCATAGTTCTCTAACGATTCTTTACTTGATTTTATTAGTCGATTATGGCGCACATAACTATTTAGTGGATAGGTTGACTACACTATTAGGGAACAATATGAATAATATAATTATGATTATAATAGTAATGGTCTGCTCTTTATGAGATTAATATCATAATTATATTATGATACAATAGATATAGTAATAAAAAATCGAAAGGCTATGTTCTTCAAATGACCTAAAAATTTAGTCGCTCTTTGCAGGCCTTGCAAACATATTGTAGCCATTCATATGGTATTCTACTGCAAGTGCCGGATCCTTCTGCCTACCAGTGAGAATACCGACTACGACATCATCTTTCTTGATCGCTTCTTCCTTGCGAAGCTTTCTGACGCCGGCAGGGACTGAACCTGATGCCATCTCACAGTCAAACCCGTTCAATCCGACAATTGACATGCCATCGCTCATTTCCTTGTCGCTTACCTCAGCCACAATGCCGTTAGT
The DNA here is from genome assembly GCA_030861545.1 of Thermoproteota archaeon. Classification (GTDB taxonomy): domain Archaea; phylum Thermoproteota; class Nitrososphaeria; order Nitrososphaerales; family Nitrososphaeraceae; genus Nitrososphaera. The sequence goes on from JALZFN010000240.1 coordinate 1,799, forward strand.
AAAATCAAGTGCACGTAAAGCCTTGGCGATATTAGCAGGCCTGCCTATCTGAATCGCACTGGCACGCGTCTTTGGCCGGATGCCTCTATTTTCCATGTGTGCATAATAGCGGTCAACGATTTTTAGATCAGGCTTGCCACCGTTCCAAGTCAGACGCTTGTCTTCAAATAATCCATTGTAAAGAGTGTACAATGTATTCGCCCCCTCTGCATTCACTACTAGTAGCCGGGGAATTTTTTTGATCCATCCCCACTCATATAACTCCATTAAGCATTTACCGCAACTTGATGTGTTGCCCAGCGCCCCTCCAGGATAAACTATCCAGTCTGGTGGATTCCAATCGAGGTACTCAAGTACTCGATAAAGAATAGTCTTCTGACCTTCTAGGCGGAACGGGTTAACTGAGTTTACAGTGTAACCACCTGTTTCCTTAGCGTTTTTAAGCGAGGCAGTAAGAGCATCATCAAAATTTCCTTGCACTTGTATTACCTGGGCACCAAACTGGAATGCCTGACCAAGCTTTCCGGGAGCAATTTCTCCCTTTGGAATATACACGTCGCATTGCATATTTTCATTTGCAGCATACATTGCAGCGGAAGCTGAAGTATTACCTGTGGATGCACAGATTATCCGTTTTACACCTAGCATCTTAGCGTGGGTCACTGCAGTCGACATGCCATTATCTTTGAACGAGCCTGAGGGGTTATAGCCTTCAGGCTGTAGAAAGAAAGAATCGTGATTCATGTCTGAATAGTCTGCTACCTTACTCATCTTATAGGGTTTTGAAAGGCGGCCTTCAGAACCGTCTAGTGACACCAACACACGAGCACATTCCTCAAAATTTTCTGTTTCGATGCCCGCGAAATTCACCAAATCGCGAAAGCGCCATACTCCACTTTCGTTATAGATGTTGCCTCCGTGATTTCGTCGTTGATAGAATTTTTCGATCAAATCCCGGTCTAGGGTCTGGGTGTACTTTATGTCTAGGAGCGAGCCACAAGAACATCTGTAAATATCATTATTAATTTCATAGGTTAAGCCACACGATGGATTGATACATTTTTTGACAGTATGTGCATCCATAGCAGGGAAGGCTTGTAATTGATATTTAGACGTTTTCCAAATGCCATCATTTTTTGATAGTTTTTTCATACATTTTTAGAAGCTGCTGTACGACACCGTCCATGTCATCATCCCGCACCTCTGGGGATACGGCGTGTTTGAGCAAGTTGCTCACGGTTGTAGAGATTTCAGAGCTGACTTCGTCAAAGCTATCCATGTCGTTGTAGCTCTGCTGATAAAGCCTTCTCAATCGCATAGCATACATTTGAGTCTGCTCATTAATCGTAACATCGTAATTGCGATTGTTGACCTTTATCTTCTCCTTTATCATCTAGAGAGCTAAGCCAGCTGTAGCCTTTAAAAACTTGTCTGAAGCCCAAAAATGGTATGCTGGTAGTACCCTAGGATAACTGTAACCTCTGATACCTGTTACCGCGGTTACAGGCAGCCAGATTACATGGACGCTTTTAATACTTTAACATCATAATTGTTAGGTGCCATAATAATAGGAATGCCATTTGATAGTAGGTGGATGAAACCACAGGGAGAGAGCGTCGGTCACAAACTGCTGGAGGGCATTAAACCACAGTCACCGTTAAAACCAAGGATAGAAGAAGCGCAGAAAAAGCTACAGATGCAGATAGCTAGACTTGATGGAATATCAGCGAGGATGCAAGAAAAAGATAAGTTGATATTCAAACGGGTAGTACTCGCGATGCAAAGTCACGATTCTTCTCATGCAAGGCTGCTTTCTGGGGAGCTATCGCAGATTCGAAAAATGAACAAAATGGTTACGTCAGCAAAGTTAGCGTTAGAACAGATACAACTTAGACTAAATACTATAACAGAACTTGGTGATGTCGTCGTAACACTGAGCCCTGCAATGTCTGTGATAAAGGGGCTCCAAGGGGGATTAGCCGGAATGATGCCAGAAGCAGATCAATCATTTGGACAGATATCTGAATTGCTAGGAAACATTATGACAGACTCTGGTCAGATACCAAACAGCGAAATTGCAAGCTATAATACGGTAAACGAAGACACGGTCCAGATAATGGAAGAAGCAAGCGCAGTGGTAGAAATGAACATGAAAAACAAATTCCCGGATCTGCCGTCTACAAGTACAAACATGTCAGCAAAGAAGCTGGAGGCAACAAGCTACTAAGTCATTGCCTATTACAACCTTTTTTATTTTAGATCTGCTGTCATGTATAACCGTCTTTTTATCCTCGATATGGTGGGATAGCTATAACCTTTCTCCCTATAGGTCTTGATCATCTTCTTCCAATTATCGAGGCGCCATTTAGCCTGATCCTTGGTTAACGAGAGTGTTTCTCTTTTCACCAGGCTCTTCCGCCCAGGCATTAGATATCCTCCATTTTCCGCTGCATGCCGATTATAGGCAAATCGCAGGCCAAATAAAAGGTCAGTCACTGGAAGAGAGCTGACATATAGAGCAATTTCTCTGCCTTGTTCTTCAGAAACCCTCAGTCGAAATAGAAATTCTTTCATAGCCCTGCAACTATCATGGAAAGCAGTTTTATAAATTTTCTTTCTAAATTCGAATTTAGAAATATCCCTACAATATACCAGCCCTTCTTGCAGCCTTCTCAAATGCACCCGCTGCGTGTTCTAGATGTTTTCGCTGATGCATTGCGGTAATTGAAATCCTTATCCGAGCATGCCCCTTCCTAACTGTAGGATATCGAATTGCTTGAGCAAAAACACCTTCTTTCAGCAATTCTTTTGAAAATTCCATAGCCGTCCTTTCTTGACCAACTATGATGGGAATTATCTGGCTTGCAGTGTTTGCTAATTCAAATCCAAGTTCTTTCATTGCTGATGAAAAATATGCAGTGTTCCACTGAAGCCTCTTTTGCAACTTTCCATTCTTTGCTATTGGGAGAGCGGCGATTGCAGCACTGCAGAGATGGTCTGGTAGTGCTGAAGTATAGATAAATTGTCTTGATTTGTTGATCAAGAGTTCTCGAATGGACCTTGTGGTAGCCACATAGCCTCCAAAGCAACCTAGCCCTTTGCTCAGGCTACTGACGTGGATATCAACACCGATCCCTAGTTTAGCTGGGACACCTGAAAAGCAGGGACCAACAATAAAGTCTCCGTGTGCGTCATCTATGACGGTTATTGCATCATGATTATTTGCTATGGCATGTATCTCCGATATCTTTCCCATGTCGCCGTCCATGCTAAATATCCCTTCAGTTACTACTATTTTTCTCCCTCGGATTTGCCGTATAAGTTCTTCTAGATGATCCATGTCGTTGTGTCTGAAAATCACAATTTTTGCACCACTTAACCTACATGCGTCTACAATGCTAGCGTGGTTGAGCTCATCGCTAAATATAGTCGATTTCTTGTCTGCAATCGTCGTTATGATCCCCAGGTTAGCGCTATATCCGGTTGGGTAGACAAGAGCAGATTCTGTCTTGCGATGATCCGCCAATAGGCCCTCAAGCTCAATCACCTTTGGATGGTTACCTGCGATTAACCTCGAACTACATTGGGATACCTCATACAATGCCTCGACAGTTTTATCAATTACATGCTTATTTTGTGATAAGCCTAGATAATCATTTGAGCAAAGATGGATGACGTGTCTACCGTCTACTGTCGCAGTTGCGCCCCTTACCACCACAGTTCTCAGGGCCCGGTAGAATACACCTTTTTCAATAGAATTCAGGCTGTCCTGCACAAAAGTAGTCTTATGGCTTGAGTCCAATTTCTTTTATCATGGCAATGTCCTTATTGGGTGGATTTCCGGCTACGGTAAGGTAACCGCCTGTTATAATGCCATTTGCTCCAGCCTTGAGAGCTAGTCTCTCGCTGTGCTCAAGATGGACTTCCCGTCCCCCGGCTATCTTGATAATTGTTTTGGGCATTATGAAACGCCATACTGCGATTGTCTTAATCGCATCCAGCGGACCGATCGACGGAAGACCTGCCATCGGCGTTCCTTCCCGTGCAATCAGTATATTAACTGGAACCTCGTCGGGGCAGAGAGATGCGAGCGAGAATGCAAGCTCAACTCTCTGTCTAGCGGTTTCCCCCATTCCTATTATGCCTCCAGAGCACAGCTGCAACCCTGCGTCCTTCACTATTTTTGCCGTAGTAAATCGATCTGAGAACTGGTGAGTTTTACATATTTTGGAAAAATAGCTCTCAGCCGCTTCCAAGTTGTGATTATAACGCTTGACTCCGATCTCCTTCAGCTGCTGGGCCCTAGCAGGGGTCATAAAGCCCAAAGACACGTTTACTTCGATGCCTACAGTCGACCTAATTTCTTTAATAACATCACAGATTTGTTGAAAGTCTCCTTCAGGCGGCTCCCTGTAGGCGCAGACTAGGCAAAAACTTGTGGCTCCAGCTTCCTTGGCTTTGAGTGCCCTGTCAACGAGTGTTTTACTGGGCAATAGCGGGTACTTGTTAATACCCGTATCATAGAAAGAGGATTGAGCGCAAAATGAACAGTCCTCCGGGCACCTACCAGATTTCGCATTTATTAAGGCTTCAACGTCCACAGTCTCACCGTTAAAGGCTCTGGTGATAAGGTTGGCACACTCGGCAAGCATTACAATATCATCTGTGGCAATCAACCTCTCAGCTTCGTCAAATGTAATCGCAGCCCCTCTCAAGACTTTTTCCATATAATCGCGGATGAAGGCCGAATCTACCATAAAGTGATGCACCTAAGAAGCCGCTAATTAAAATTTCGGTTCGAGCCCTCTCTTGCATTAAGTTATTTCTAAATTCGAATTTAGAAATACCACGATCTCCTATCTTTGCTATGTCTATTCAATACTGCAAAGATCAGAGCAAAAAAGCAGGTCTAAAGGGCCAAAAATCGACGGTTATTGATAGATCTTTTGATGCCAGATACCAAAGACAGAAACGCCGATTTCCGTCATCCCTTCTACCTTTATGGGATCGTTCAAAAAAGGAACGTTTTCTAGACTGGATAAAAATGAGCACCATTTTTTTACCTTGATTTAGATTCAGTTCGAGCTGGCACGTTTATTTAATGATTTACCCCTTTTTGAACAATTT
>JALZFN010000243.1 GCA_030861545.1 Thermoproteota archaeon
GCTATGAAGCTGGATTTGATAGAACGCACAGGTCAATCGCCGCTCTGCAAAACGGTATCTTTGGAAGTACAACACCTCAAGAACCCACTCGAAAGATGGGGACATGGGTCTATCTTTCTGGCCAGAATTATGCTATGCATGATTCGGCGAAAAATGCTGTTAGACTCATGGATTATTCAACTATGAAGATCATCTCATATCTGACAGAACATTTCTTGGAGATCTTTCCGAAAGGCAAGAGTGAACTTCATTCATTAGGTATTTTTCTTGGGAAGAATATTGGATTCGTTCCAAATGATAGTGCAAAAAGAATAGTTCCTGACCAAATTTATGAATTCATGCGGAAAAATGCAGTCTTTGAACGAGCATTTGGCCGTGGTGTTGGAGAAAATTTTGAGCAACTTGATGAAGTGCTACAGATGTTGATTCTTGAACATGTTGACACTCATACAGAATTTGGTGTGGGAGTGGCGGACAGCTTGGGGGAACGGTTTATAGAGTTAGACGAGAACAACAGGAAAAGGGTTCTGAAGAAGATTTATCATGGCATGTTGTTTGCAAGGTATTTTGGGCAGAGCGTCGGCCGCCTATATGGTCAGCTGTCAAATGAACTTCGGTCCGTAGTCATGTCTCATGCCGAGAGGAATCCCCAGTTTGCTGATGGATTGGGAATGGGCCTTGGTTATATCTATGCAGCAGCTGAGCCTGCACTGCAATCAGAGATACTGCACAAAGCTCAAACGAGTTTTGATATCTCGCGCGGGCTTGGATTTGGATTCGGCCTTACATTTACGTTATTGCAAGAAGATGATGCCAAAAAATTGGTAACGATGGCAGATAACAACTCGGAACTGGACGTTGGCTTTGGAATGGGATTGGCTGTGAGCTATCCAAATCTTCCTGATGAACTGCGTAAGTTTGTGCTAGACAGAGTGGCTACAGATAGTGAGTTTGCGTTTGGGGTCGGGATCTATAGTGCATATGTATACAAAGAAGCATGTCCCAAGGACCTATTCATCTTACTGCATAACAATAGTGAGATCTCCTATGGACTTGGTGTTGGTTTTGGAGTGATCTATCTCTATCTTTCGGAGCAGTTTCAGTCAGAACTTGAGTCTCTGGTAAATACAAATGTTAAGCTAGACGAGGGTTTGGGATCGGGGATAGGCCTTGTACTCAAACACCTTCCCATAGAAGTCCAAGAAAAGTCAATTGGTAAAGCGTTAACAAGTAATTCCTTCGCTATCGGCTTGGGCTATGGCCTTGGATATACATGGCAATATCTTGGCGAAACCTTAAGGCAAAGAGCATTCACAGTCGCGAGCACAAATAATGACTTTGCACGGGGGCTTGGAGTGGGTCTTGGATCTCATCTTGACTATCTTAGGCCGACGTTCTTTGATCAAGTAATTGCCTTTGCCGATACAAACAGCGAATTTGATAGAGGATTTGGAACAGGCGCTGTATGGGCTTGGCCTTATCAAAGTAATGATGCCAAGCATACCATGCTTGAAAGAATGAAAACAAGAGGCGAGTTTGCAAGGGGTGTGGGATTTGGATTGGCAAGAGTCATGAGGTATTTTTCAACGGATCACAGACAAGAGATGCTTGACAAGCTTGCTTGGGATTCAATGTTTTCAGAGGGATTCGGAGAAGGAACAGTACATTATCTTTGGACTGTTTACGACGAAGCCGATATGCGGAAACTCCTCGAAATGACCCCAAACTCGCCACAGATTTCAAAGGGCCTTGGGGTCGGGCTTGGGTTCATGTATTCATATTTTAAAAATGAACTGGGACATGAATCCTACAAACGTCTTTCCAAGATAGATCCTAACTTCAGGAGGGGTCTTGGCATTGGCATGGGACGGGCGTACAAGTACTTATCGGATGATGTCCGTTTGGAAACGATGCGCATGTCTGAAGAGGATGTGGAATTTGCAACTGGATTTGGCGAAGGTCTAGGCACAATATACAACTATCTTGAAGATTCACAAAAGGAGCTTTTCATGTCATACATAGATGGAGAAGGTGCTGGCTTCTCAAGAGGCATCGGTATGGGTTTTGGATCGGTGTTTCCGTACATTGGAGAAGATCTAAGAAACAAAGTACTTGCACATATTATGCATAACGGACAGATATCATTGGGTTTAGGGGAAGGGTTTGCAATGCATATTTCTTATCAATCTGAACAACTTATCTCTAAGATGTTTGAGCTTGCAAGAAACAATACTCTGCTTGCGATGGGTCTTGGGAAAGGATGTGGAATTGTGTTTCCGTATTTGCCACAGGCTACAAGAGATCGGCTCTCATCATCTCTACTACTAGGCGCTGAGGGTTTTGCCTTTGGCTTTGGTATTGGAATTGGGAAGATTCGAAGGTATTTAGAGAGCAACATTTTTGAGGAAGCAGCCACCTTCGCTAAAAATAATAAATTTATAGAAGGATTCGCACTAGGACTAGGAAGCGTCGCTGCGAACCTGACTAAAGATCTATTGCTAGAGCTTCTATCCAAGATATCGGCCAATCCATCGTTTGCAAAGAATTTTGGATTTGGCCTTGGCCACATCTTTTCGTTTCTCGATGACACTAAAAGAAAGGCAGTATTAGAGATAATGACTGATAAGCAAGGAAGAGAAGGGAAAGAAGAAGGATTTCTTGCCGGGCTTGGGGAAGGCATTGGTCACTACATACCATCGACAGGCAGTCGGAGTGTTGAAGAGCTTATGCATATGACTGGTTCGGTGGATCTCGCCAGAGGAGTCGCTAGAGGAGTCGCAGAAAGTTTCACATACCTAGACCTAGCTGAGGTGCTTGGAATGCTTGAATATGCGAGCCTTAATCCTGAATATGGCGATATTCTTGGAGAAGGTCTTGCAGAAAAATTTGCCTCTCTGGATGAAGAGAAGCAATCCTGGATTCTTGATGCTCTTCAAAAAGACACCACTTTTTCCAGAACATTTGCAAAGATCATCCCAAAAAATCTGGTCTATATGTCATCCCAAACGCGAGAAAGACTGAGAAGTTTGGCGACAAAATTTCCACACCTTGAGATTACACTTGAAGGTCGTTGACTGATCAGTGAGCGATGACATTAGATTTACAGAGTTTCCGGTAGTTGGATTATCAACAACAAAAGGAACAACCAACTGGAATGTTGGAACTGAAGAGATCTCCTTTTCAGGAGAAGTCCAAAACTACTG
>JALZFN010000086.1 GCA_030861545.1 Thermoproteota archaeon
GGAGTAGAGCTCGACTTTGGACGCAGGAAATGATCAAAGTGTGCTTACGATGTTAAGATCTAAGCTGCTTCCATTCCTATCATATGCCGCAATAGTTTTGTCCTCATAAGGGTGGCTGATGATTACCGAAACAAACCCAGTAAAGTGATTGAGGTCTTCAAGTGATGGCTTGTTTGAGCCGCTTGGGTGAGAGTGTGCTGTCCCGACATGTGATGTAGTGTATGGCAAATCATGAATTCCAAAGCCGGAGTAGAACGGGCCACTTTGGGCAAATGGAGGGATCACGAGCCCGTCAACTGTGATCTGCTCCCGTGAGCTCTTGCCCTGCAATATAAGTATCGCCTCATTCGGGTGGTGTGTGTTAGCCCATGTTATTATGCTATCGGCAACCTGTCTTGTCAGGACGACCTTTCTATGCAACTTCTCAGTCTTCTTGAAAAACACCGAACAATCTTTGCCTCAGGCTTTTATTTTAACATTAGGAAATACACATAGAATTCATTTTAATGAGAAATCACTAACTATCTGCTGGAAGCATCAAAGAATAATGTCGTCTGGCTTCCAGCATCTTGTGTGTGATGTACAATCTTTGTAACGGATGAGGACAGAGTCTAACTTCTCAAAGAAGAACTAAATAATGGCAAGTCATGGCATAAACTGAGACAGAAGGTATGGATGTAGCCAAATTGAACCGATTCGGCCGAAACCTTTGCTGACCTGACCATAGGAGTTATTATATTATGACATCAAATAATACCGCTTCTATTTTGCCTCAAAAAACAGAGCAAAAGGTTTATCGACTGACGACTCAGTAAAGAGATTTAGAATGGTCGCCAGAGACTGTTTTGTAAAAATGGCTCTTGACAACGTCCGGCCCCAATTGAAAGAGTTCTTGCGTGCTTCAAGGATTGCTCAATTTCAGCAGACTAGTACTTGAATGCCAAAGTCTAACCTCCGCAGAAAATCATGGTGAACATAGATCAAGAATGCTCTCAATTCGGTATTGCTCTATGGTAGCGAGCCTCCTCATGGCATCCTTCTTCCAGTTATATAATATTAAATCCACACCATGTGTGAGATATCCTATTGGAATTAAGGAGTAATGTGTTGTATGCATGTTACGGATAGTATTGAGACGTTTTTACAACAATGTTGTAGCAATGCTAAATAAGTAGATGATGCATAGGAGTAGCAGCTCGATGATCAGTCAATGTTATTGAGAAGAGAAAGCGTTAATAATAAAATAATTCTCCGAAGGGGTGTCGTTGGCAATGACTGTGACGGGACCCCTCTTTTGATAAATGGTAAGGGCGAGGCCTACCGCGTGAATGACACAGCAGTATCGCTTTGGAACATGTGCAATGGCATCACATTTGATGACCTCTTGCTGGAGGTTCTTCGTATTTCAAGTGGTGACCGGGATGAGGTAAGGAAATCGCTTGAGTGTATGATAAAGCAGTTCCAGAAAATATCAATTATCGAATTGAGGGATCATCGCTGGCCGCAAATCTGAAATGCAAACATCAAGTAGCCCACAATTCCGGTGTTGCGCCTGTATGGATAAAAGTTGTTGGTATCCTTTGGCATTAGCTCATGTTTGATCGTAAGGGCATATTGTTTTGACACCGGTACCTTGACAAGCTGCTCGCCAAGTATAGTAGAGCACGGAAGCTGGGGAAGGTTCTCTTTCTTGTTGACAAGCATTGCTATGATTCTGTTCGGACTCTCTTTGTCAAGTATAAGAGAATAGTTGTACTCGTCTTTAGACGTAAACGGATCTGGCATGCAATATGAATCAATATGGATATATTCGCGGAGCCTGTCGCGTAGCCCTCCTGCTGCCTCTGCCGCTATTGCAATATCTGCAAGCGACAGTTTCTTGATGTCTTCAGAGGTAGGCAACTTAATCGATGTAGCAAGCACAGCAGTTGTGTTATTGCCGTATGATTATATAATTTTTCAGTGCTGTTTCGTGTGCAAACGGACTTCCAGTAGGTAGACTAGAACAAAACTTGGATAATGTGATACCGGGAGGATTAATTAGGAGAGTGGAATTGATAAAAGCATAAATTGCAATAGCGTTTCAAAAGGCAGGTGCGCCGGGGTACCCAAGCTAGGTAAGTCGCAGTCAGCCCTAAAAGGGGTCAGCCTCGAGATCATATACAAGCTGCAGTTTATGACACGCTAGCTGATGTCCTACGGGACTCGAGGGTTCGAGTCCCTCTCCCGGCGCCCGTCTCTGGGAGTCTAGCGTAGAGATTAGCAAAATAATAATACTCTATGTATAATCAGATCGTGGCTCTAACTTGAAGGATTCTTCCAGTATTCAGATCATATTTCTTTATCTGCTTATGCTCCGTCTCTTTTATGTGATCCATCACATCACTGTGAAAGGCGAATGCAGTTTGGCAGTTCGAACATATCCACACATTTTTCAAGTCCTCAGGGTGCATGGGTCTATCACTCGACATGGAAACGAGCTACAAAAATTGATTTAAGGATTGGCGGATCATCTTCAGTATTTAACCACTATAAGTCAAGTTCTTTTATCTGATATCCATGGCTGAAATGTTTGAATAGCAAGATAAGACACCTAAAGAGCAGCTATCGATTCTGCCCGACATTGTTGATGACGATATCCCATTGTTCGCTAGGACCATCGGCACGCCTAAAAAATACTCTTATTTATCGTACTTAGTGAGATAGTGCAGATGGCTTTTCTAATTATATGATTGATTATATGACTGAAAGGACTTGAAGGAATCACCTTCTAGGATTCTCGCCTCGGCTCTTAATCTCAAATATCGTCATCATTCGAACGTTGATCTTAGAAGTCGTGTGCCTCAAGATTAGCTGATGGCTATACCCTCAAATCAAACAAGCCTCTTTAGGATATGACGATATATACTAGAAGTATTTTCTAAAGTATACAATTACTGTGCGTCCCAAACTAACGTGTGGTTTTAGGCGCAATAGCTGCTATAATTATCGCAGTAGTTATTCTAGTTGTCATCTTTGCAATAGCTGGCTTTATTATTCAACTTCTGGCACCCCTAATTGCGGGAATAATAATTATTATTATTATTGTTGCAGGCGGTGCGTGGCTGTACGCAAAATATCGTTCACGATAGGCAGAATGTTTGAATTGCGCTAGTTAAGTTTTATACGGTTAAATTTATGAAGAGGAGATATAATAATATGTTCACAAACTAACTCAGCTATATAACTAGCAGAGCTGCATGGTCCAATTCCTGTTCTCATCAAACATATAACAATATGGATTTTGCATACGTGATCAGGTAAATCCGTGACAGGGCCTCGGCCGACTAGAGCCTTATCACATTCTTCGCCGCAAATCTAATGTCCTCTTGCTTGATTGTTTTTCTACCTGCATGCGATGACAGGTCTACTGCCTGCTTGGCAATTCTCTCCGCAACATCTTCAAGAACCTTTCTCAATTCATCTGCTGCGTCATCACTTACTCGTTCTGCACCGGATTTTTTCATGACGCGGTACATTGCGGCAAGGCCAAACTCTGGACCAGAAGACATACTACCGTAAGGGACATGAACTATGTTAAAAGTTTACTTCAAGCAGTTCGTCATTAGCAACATCCCCCTTGCGACAAATTAAGGCTAGAATTGGAGAGAGCTTAAAAATAATAACGATCGTAAAGCATGTGCACTATTGTGTGCATCAGATTTATTCTGTTTTTGCAGAATACAGCTAATACGTTTGCCGCTACACAAAGAAGTAGCAAATATGCCTTGCCTATTTCGCATGTGTTTTTTCAGTTCTATGACGATATTTTGAAATGATAGAAAGCGTATCCTGTTCTTGTGTCAGCGACAAATCAGCTTAACTAAAAATTTTTTTCTATCAGTGTGTTAATGATATACTATTGCTCTTCGATGTTCATATTCATCTTACAGACAACAAGTATTCAGGTTACCTAACTCACATCATAACGAGCTTAAAAGCAATGAGGATAGTAGCATGCTCTGTCACGGTTGATGTTGAAACCACTCTTAGAAGTTTCAACCTATTCAATGCCCATCGCACCGTGGTCAAACAATTTGTGGGAATACATCCAGAAGCTTCAGCGAGAGAGGATCTAGAGAAGTTTAAAGAAATCTTCATGTCGAACCTACAATCAATAGACGGTGTCGGCGAAATCGGTCTTGATGGTATGTATGACGTCCCTCTCGAGCAACAAAAGCAGGTCTTTGGCACAATGCTTGAGCTGGCAGAGTTAACTAGCAGGCCAGTATCGATTCATTCAAGAAAGATGCTCGATCCGATTTTGGACATCTTGCCGTCCTACCGCATCAAAGGCATATTATTGCATTGGTTCTCCGGTAGCAAGAAACAGCTGGCTAAATCAATGGATTGGGGGCTATATGTATCCTATGGCCCTTTGCTTGTCTACTCGGAAGACAAAAAAGTCCTTCTCAAAAACACCACTAAAAGTCGCTTTTTGGTCGAAACAGATGGACCAGTGCAATACTCAAGATGCTTTGAGCACCAGCCCGCCGTTTCCACTTCTGTTCTTGTCAGTGTTGTCGCATCAGCTGCAGAAACTCTTGGTATGTCGTACGACGATACTGTAGAACTATTGTATAACAATTCCAAGGCTTATCTTGGAGAAATGCAACAAAGATAAAATACCCTTCAAGCTATTTTGCCTGTTACATGAAC
>JALZFN010000258.1 GCA_030861545.1 Thermoproteota archaeon
GACTTCCGGGGAAATCTTGAAGGCTGGCGGAGACGCTTTTTGCACCCAAATCAATTTCGCGTGTTTTGGTGTCAACAAGCTTCTTATAAAGATTCGTGTTTGCATCACCTGCGAAAACAGATAAGAAGTTATTGAGCAATAATCTATCTATTGAATCCAGTTTCAGAGCGGCTGGGTAAGCAAACATCATCATTCCCGGTTGTTGCTCGTTTTTATTCGGATATTCGACAAATCGTATTTCCCCGTTCGGAGCCGATTTTGGAGCGGGCAATTTTTCCACGCTCATAAATTCGCGCTTTTTAGTGTCTGGTTCAACGCGATTTAAGACTGCGTTCAATCGATTCAAAACAGATTCAAGCGACATATCTTTAGGCACGGAGACTACAGCACCCATGTTGCCGAGATGATAATTAGCTGCATGAAATCGCTTTATGTCATCGGGTTTCATTTCCCGAATGCCTTGTGGTGTACCTCCTGAGTTATACGAAATTGGGTGCGCATCTCCGTAAATCATTCTCTGAGCCATGTAAGCCACCCGCCTTCCGGGTTGGTTCATTGAACTAGACATTTCGTTATAAACCGAACCCTTTTCTTCCAAGCGCAAAGTTTTGTCTGCCGGATTTTCAGATACCCCCCAATTACGAACTTCACGCCGGACTTCCTCTTCGGTGTAATCGGGATGCAGTAGCACATCTAAGTATTCATCGAAAAGCTTATAAAACGTTTCGCCTCCGCCGGCAGTATTGAATTGATAAACTGTATAATACTGATATGTTGAGGCACTTGATTGGGCAAGCGACATTCCCTTGCTAACATTGATATTGCGACCTTTATTGCCCTTGCCGATTAAAAGATGCTCTTGAGTATGAGGCTCACCCATATCGGAAACCGGAAATGATTTAACCCAAATAAAGCTCTGTGGAACTGATTGAATTTGCAGCAAATCAATTGTAAATCCGGTGCGTTCGTGAATAAAACGTCCACCCAAAGGTTTATCCGCATCATCAAGATAAACGGAATTGGCGCGAAAACCGTTAATCTTTTTACCGGCTGATAAATTTTCAAGTGAAGCGCCGTTAGTTTGTGCTAAAGCAATAGGAATTTGCCCGCCAATCAGTGAAAAGCAAAGTATAAGTATCAACAATGAAGATAACTTTTTAAGGTTCATAATTTTTCTCCTATTAAAGGACTATTCAACGAGACGATTGTTCAACGAAATTGCTCAAATTTCGACCTTAGAAAGAATGCTCTATATGTCTTAATATGTAAAATACTTATTTTGTGTCTTTTAATACTTTAGGAGTATCAATGGAATTGCGTCATTTGAGATATTTTTTGGCGGTTGCAGAGGAATTAAACTTTCGGCGAGCAGCGGCGCGAGTTAATATTGCCCAGCCTCCACTAAGCAAGCAAATTCAGCAGCTTGAAAAAGAGATCGGCGTTCAGCTATTTAAGCGAACAAAGAGAAGTGTCGAGCTAACTGATGCTGGTAAGATTTTTCAGAGAGAAGCTCTTGGAATTTTGAACAGTATTGAAACTGCCATAAAAAAAACAAAGCTAGCCAGTTGGGGAGACGCAAATTGGTTAAGTATCGGTTTTATTGCTTCTTCTACCTATGATGTGCTGCCGATTATATTAAAGGAGTTTAAGAAAAGACATCCTGAGATAGAATTGGTATTACAGGAGATCCAGAGTTCAGAGCAAAATCAAGCTCTTCGAGAAGGGCGAATACACGTCAGTTTTGCCAGATTTCCAAAAATGGAATCAGGATTAGTGTTTGAAACCGTTTATAGCGAACAACTTGTTGCCGCTCTGCCGCAATCACACCATTTAAACAAAAAGAGGTCTTTAAAGCTTTCTGACATAGCGAACGAGCCTTTCATCCTTCAGCCGCCTCCTCCTTCTCCTCATTCAGACAATACAATGCAAATTTTCGCAAATGCAGGTTTCACTCCGCAGATTGTTCAAACAGTAGAAGAAACACACACTGCACTTGGATTAGTCGCAGCAGGAATCGGGATAACTCTGATACCTTCTTCAGTACAAAAATTGCGTATCAGTGGAATAGAGTATCGCAATCTAATAAATCCCACACCGATATTGGAAATGAAAATGGGATATAGGGCAGATGAAACGTCACCGGCTCTCGCTAGCTTTACTGAAACGGTTAATTCAATAAATCTCTTGGTTGTGTCCGATGAGGCTTAGGTAAAAGAGTATTGCCAGGACGATAGGAATACCGACAGCCGCCCTCGGCTCGACTCCCGAAACTACGTTAGCAATATCTCCCAAGAGATTGATAAACATGAGCGAGACGGCCAGCCAGTATCCCCACCGCATCCTGCGCCATAAACCTATCGCCGCCGATGCGCAAGCTATAGAGACGGCACACATCAGCACAATCGCCCAAGCGCCCATGCTGGCGAAACCCTCCCGCGCACGCGGATTGAGATGCCACATAGGCTCAAGAAAACTTCCCGGAAAGAGCAGAGAGGTAAAAGCGATAAAACTCATGACCGCCCCGAATAAGAAAAAGATGCTCAGGGCAGTTATCCCGATAGGGCGCTTTTCAGATTCGGCGCGCATCCTATTG
>JALZFN010000273.1 GCA_030861545.1 Thermoproteota archaeon
AAAAGAGAAATTAAGCGGACTATTATTATTAGCCTATTTTCATTCTAATCGAATCGTATGCTCTGGCTGCATCCTTCTCACTTAAAATTAAAACCATCTCATTAGGAGTAAAAAAGGCACTATGTACGGGAATCTGATGGGTATACAATATGTTTGAGACAAGCGACAGCAGGTAGTAAGGACTCTGTTCACCAGGCCCTAAAGATAAAGTGATCTTGGATAGACCTCCTTTTATTTTTCCATCAAATTTTTCTATAGCATCAGCAACCATTTTTCGGATCTCATCTGCGTCTTCTGTCAATAAGGTAAAGTGACTATCAGTTTGAAATAGGCTATATCGATTTTCTTGTTCAAAGAATTCTCCCAAAATATTGGCCAAAGTATCATCATTCTCATTATCTTTCTGAAAGTCTATGTCGATAATGCTACTAGTCAATGACATCTTTGCTTTTGTTGCAATTGACGGTGTGGTATTATTGTCTGTCTTGATCTTTTCTAGAGCATCTGCAAATCTCTTGATCGCAACAACGATTGTGTTTTGGTTAACTTTATACCCGGTCAGTTTTTCAATGTCAGGTTTGATCTTTTCAGCCAATGCAGTATAGTTAGCAATGCGCAGTTCTAACGCTTCTCGGTAGACACTGTTATTTGCAAGAACCTCTCGCATCGCATCTGGAACAGATAACGCCTGGGAATACATCTTCATTTATATAAGAGCGAAATGTAATAAAAACATTCTGATATCAAAAAGAATTATATATTGTAACGTATATTACAATAAGTCAGGTGAAATAGCGAATGTGGAAAGATTGGGATGTAGGCTTTGGAAGACGACTGTTCGAGGATATTGACAGAGAGTTCTCAGAGGCTGAGGAGATGCTGAACAGAATGTTCAGAACGGTACGAGAGATGAAGCCATCCGACATCAGTGGTGCCTTTCCTTACTACTACGGATACCAAATAACGACAGGCCCCGATGGCAAGCCACATGTAAGGGAATTCGGCAATGTCAGACCGTCGGCAAGAGGGTTAGTGGAGCAAAGCGGCATTAGAGAACCACTAGTTGACACAGCACTTGACGACAAAGAGAATACGCTGACCGTCACCGCAGAGATGCCAGGCGTAACAAAGCAGGATATCAAAGTCAAAATATCTGAAGACCGTGTATCGATAGGTGCCGAAAAGGGCGAGAAGAAGTACTATACTGACATTCCAGTAAATGTCTCACTGGACGAGACATCTGCAAAAGCCACCTATGCAAATGGCATATTGGAGCTAAAGTTAAAGCTGAAAGAGCCTCCAAGGCCAAAGGCAAGAGAAGTCAAAGTTGAATAAACTAAGGTAAAATCCCGTCTCTCATTTTTGTTATGCAAAAGAGGTGACAATTTAAGAAATGGTAAAAAATGACGCTCATCATAATCAACAAGTCAGGCTAAAAGTAGCTGAGACTAACCCAAAATTTGTTGGGAGGGCAATGGCATTAGTAGATCCTAAGGTAATGGAAGAATTGGATCTATCCACAGGAGATGTGATAGAGTTATCGGGCAAAAAGAAAAGCAATGTATTGCTATGGTCAAGTCAGCCTGATGATTATGGCAAAAGGCTCATCAGAATAGATGGCTACACTAGAAATAACATCGGGACCGGAATTGATGACACTGTATCCATACGTAAAGTCGTCGCAAAAAAAGCAGAGCAGGTAATTCTCTCTCCAACGGAGGAACTCAATATTGTCGGACTTGAAGACTATCTTCCTGAATTGCTTGAGGGACGTGTGGTTGCCAAAGGAGATATAGTCCCACTAAACATCATGGGCAGACGAATCGGCTTTGCAGTTACAGGCGTTTCACCATCTGATGCAGCATCATTAATTGATAGCGATACTGAATTCATTATTGGCGCCGTTCCTAAAGCACAGGCTGCTAAAGGGGCTCCAAGAGTTTCCTATGAAGACGTTGGTGGACTAAGAAATGAAGTGCAAAAAGTGCGAGAAATGATAGAGCTTCCACTTAGGCACCCGGAAATATTTGAGCGTATAGGTATCGAGGCTCCAAAAGGTGTTCTTCTTCATGGTCCCCCCGGGACAGGAAAAACCTTGCTTGCAAAGGCTGTTGCTAACGAAACAAATGCCAATTTTTACTCAATAGGCGGGCCTGAAATAATGAGCAAATTCTACGGTGAAAGCGAAGAACGCCTACGAGAAGTTTTCAAAGAAGCTGAACAAAACGCACCCTCAATTA
>JALZFN010000031.1 GCA_030861545.1 Thermoproteota archaeon
GCCATAGACAATGGGTATCGGTCACGACTAACCGAAGAGTTTGCCATCTTGGGCTTTGCAGAACAAGGATGGATCACAGGACCTGGTGGTGCACAGTACGGCTCAGTTGGATTGGTAGTGAATTGCCCGATAGTATTCCGCTTTCTGTAGGGCGGACCAATGAAGGAAAGTCCTTCTCCTCCTTCCTTTTCTTTTTTTTCTTAAGGATGTTTTTGCAGCATTGTCTACATTTGCGATAAATCGATTACTTACGAGATTTTGACCTTCTTCTTGTGCTGCTGCTGCTGCTTCTACTCTTGCCAGTGCGTTTCAGCTTTGCATTTGCTACTGCATAAGGGTTCTTTGCGCTACCTTTACGCTTTATTTTCTTTACAGTCCTCTCAAACTTTTGTTTGCTAACGCCCTTCTTTACTCCTCTTGCCATATCTCTATATCTATTCGTACAACACACACATAGCATATTAAAAGAACTGCAGAATGTTCTCAGTGTCAGTCATTAATTGGGCAATAATAATTGTTTGATGCATTCAATGCTCTTTTATTGAAAGATGTTACAAACCGTAGTTAAATGATAACATGTGTTTTGTATTCCCAACGATCCAAAGTTTGTATAAAAATTCATCTGAATCCAATCTGGAAGCATCCAATCGCGTTCGATTGATTCGGACTATTTTCAAGTTTCCAAATTATTAAATCAATCCAACTTTCTCTAATTAGACAGATATATGTTATTTATTATCAAAACCGATACTTTTAAAACTAATTCGGTCAAAGGGGAGTTGAACTCTGCATGTCAAAGATTTAATCATAGGGTTTAAAGGCTTTATTCCACCTGGTATCATAAACTAGGTCACCAGTCAATTGTAGCTGTCGAAATGGACTTTACTTATTGTACTTGAGAGAAGTCTTAATGCGATTTCAACTTAACTCGTAGCATTAATTTGCGAGCCTTTGAAAAGATGTGCCAGCTGCACAACTACTAGATTCGCTTTTTACAAATATATCGGCTAACGAGTGTCTGCATTGAGTTGCCATTAGCTACATCACTATACGACAAGATCCAAAGCTCAGCTCGAGATTCACTCTTTATTAAGACCTTCGATGGTTATTCGTGTATGCCCTCTACAAACTCCAGATTATCTAAGGCAGGTCCTAAGGCCGGGACCCTAAGGCAAGAGTTAGTCAGCTTGGCTATCAGGACTACCATAGTGATAGTACTGACATGGGCAGTGATTTACCTGTTTCAATCAGTGCTTGCTCAGCACTTGGGAATAACAAATCTGCATATCCATATAAGCGAAAGTGTTGCCACTATTGCAATTTCATTTGTGCTTATCACCACGCTCAGGCGCATTATTCACAGGAGTATACCCATGATTAGTCAGCATATGATGGCAGTCATCTCCTCCTTTGTTGTCATACTTATCTCGCTCATCGCCATCATAGTGCTAATGAACCTGTGGAATTTTGATCCACAGACTATACTTGTTGGAGGCGGGGTGGTTGCAATAGTAGTAGGCATCGCCCTGTCTACAATAGTTGGCAACTTATTGTCTGGCGGGCTAGTGCTGACTACGTTTCCGTCTAAGATTGGCGACACAGTTTTCATTGTAAATGACAACATTCGTGGCGTAATCGAAGAAGTAAGTCTTCTGTATACCAAGGTGATTACAGATGCAGGCAGTGAATATTTTGTTCCAAATACTGCCGTAGTCCAGGGAAACGTGAGATTGATAAAGGAAGGAATGGCTATTAAAGATCAGCTGCCTTTCGTTGAAGGCGATCACGTCGAGCTTGCCAGTTCAAGCGTCAGCAGGTATGTAGGTACAGTCAGCAAAATTACTCCGAGGTTCAGCACGCTGATAACTGATGATGATAGCAAGGAAGTGATGCTGTCCAATTCATCTATAATCTCAGGTCAGTTCGTCATTGTAAAGGACAGAACAAAAATCAAGTAGATCAATTAAGTGCGGCGCCAGCTAACTTCTCCTAGGTAATATCTAGGTAGAACTCTCCCAAAAAAACTAATAGTGGAGCGGGCCCGTCGGCACTCAAAGTGATACCGCTTTAATCAGCGGATTGTTTGGTAGTTCTGGTGGAAAACGACGGGGTAGGATCAGAAGGGTTTGAAAGAAAAACCTTCTTCCGATTAAGATGCGGTCGAGTTATTTACTGCGGAATTGACAGATGGTAACAAGAAGTCATCAGATGGCGGCTGGGGCTGTGCAGCGTTATCCATGCTAGCTATGGACACAGTGATTGTGTAATCCTCGTTTTCTGTCAGCACAGGGCCTTGTATATGATATGCTCCATCGCTTGCAACTCCTTCATTGTCTGTCAGATCAGGTCCCCAGCTAACAAAATTAGATGGTGTTCCTGCTGTTTGGTTAGAAGATGACGACGACGACGCCGCTGATTGGTTTGTTGTTGTTTGGTTAGACGATGCTGCTGCTCCTGATTGGTTTGATGACGATGATAATGACCTCATTGAAGGTATCAATTCTAGATCCAAAATGCCGTCAGAATCATCAAACGAATTAGAGTACAGCTGAGTACCATTTGAATCTGCAATAGTCACACTATATGTGATGCTCAAGGTCGGGGGTATTGTGGTTACACTGTCCTTTGGAACAAATGAAAATGTAGTCCTTCCAATCTTGCCTGCCTCAAAGGGTAATGCATTTCCACCAACAAGCATGTCCATATTCTGTCCGCTCTCAAATTCACTACCTACCTTGATTCTCCCCTTTGATTGAGGGTTTGCGCCATCATAGTAGTCATAGGTTCCCGGTATCGTAAACTTGTGGGTAAAGAATCCTCCAGAAGCTATAGCACCTGAAGCAATTGATTCAGGACTTGTATCATTAAAGGTAACAGAATGTTCTGAGTCATCGTCATTGAACCATATGACTGTCATGTTTGCTGGGATAGAAATTTCTGATGGTTCAAATGGGGAGTAGCCTAGCTCAGAGAAGGCAATGTTGATGGCATATGATGGGTCTTCTCTTGCTTGTACGTAGCCAGATGGAGCTATGAATTGTTCGATTTGTTGGAAAATACTGCCTCCGCCATTAGTTGAAGAGGGTTGTGAGAGTTGCCCCTGATCAGTGGATGTAGACACGGTTGAAAAAGCTGGAGACGGTGTCGTTATGGGAGCCAAAATAATACCTCCTACTACAAAACTTAACAATATAGCTAACGTTTTTCTAGATATCATCAAGATCTTTTGAGACCTAAATCACACAAGCATGCACCTAGCTTATTTGAGTATCGCCAAAATTTTCTTGAACAAGATTAACAAAGCACCATTATTCATCTATCTCTTCGAATATTCTATGGCATCCTTTAGGCCTTTGATTTACAACTAAAAACAAGAATTTCTGCTACAAAAAAAGTTAGTTACCTCAAACGTGCAGATATTGCGTTCTTTTGAAAACTTACCATGGTATTGAGATATATCAGAGAACCTACCAAAACAGGCAGGCATCGAGATGCGACGGCAGAGAGCAGCTCCCTTTGAGATGGGGGATATTGTTAAAGAAAGTCAAAAAAGGATAAAGAAAGCCCTGGTCGAAGGTTTCGAATATGACCATCTAGTGGTAGCAAAATCATCCCAATTCCTAAGGAAACATGCTTCTCAAAAGCTAGACTTTGCTGTAATTTATGTTGATTTGGTTGGATCTACAAGAATGAGCACTGAGCTAACCCCTGATTTTCTATCAAAGATAATCACAGTCTTTTCGCAAGAGGTAGCGTATGTTGTCGAACACTTTCGCGGGTTTGTGCTAAAATTTGTTGGAGACGCGGCCATTGGTTACTTTCCCTCCAATCAGAACTTTGATGACATAGTATTATGTGGAAAAGCTATAGTCTATGTAGTAAGAGATGCCATAAACCCGCTACTATTACAAATGGGATATAAAGGAATTGAAGTTAAAGTAACCTCTGATTATGGGCAGCATACTATTGTCCGCTACGGGTCGGATCGTCAAAGATCACACGTAGACATCATTAGTGCAACTATGAACTTGGCGGCAAAAATGCAATCCGTTGCGAAGGATGGTCAAATGGTCATCGGAAAGGTCCTCTACGAAAAGTTAAGCGGTAACTGGCGGCAGATATTTGAAAAGGCAAATCTTGATCAAGTCAAATGGAGCTATCATAATTTGGCAGAGCAAAAGCCATATCCATTATACATTGTTAATTTTTGATGCTATGACCGATCTAGCCTAACCTCCAACTCCTTTCAGGCGGTATTTGATAAAGACACAAAAGTAGCATTAGCTAATTTTAGCGGTATATGCTCTAGATTCCTAAAGCATCTTTTTCTCTTTTATCAAGTTACATATGTTTCTGGACGGATAAACGGCAGACTATCCCATAATGGGGGACTATCTAGTTATATAAGCGTATGATTATGTCCATTAACAACGTTAATCGATCCTAATTAATGCCCTCCTTGGGTATCTTTCAATGTCTCAAACTACAGAAAGAAGTATCACCACCACCAATCATATTCCCAGGCCTCAGACGAGGTCTAAAAAGTCCTACTTTAGGC
>JALZFN010000034.1 GCA_030861545.1 Thermoproteota archaeon
GTACTGCCCTTTTGACCAATCTATAACTAAATGATGCTGATTTGCCCAATGGGAGCAAATGTAAATGGTCGATTCTTGTCATTTCAATTCTTAATTGGCTATGCTAGTGCACTGGACAAAATGCCATACGGTTAGCTAGTGGATTATCTCTTTTGTTTTGAAAGAATAAAAACGAGCGAATCCTCATGACTTACGAAAGAATGTTTGGACTAGCTACGAAACATTCTAGGATTACCGATAGTAGTATAATTAGGTCTTATCATTTCATTCATGGAAATGGCAATCTTAATCTCTGCGCAAAGATCATAGGAAGTATTAGATTATTTTGACCTTGACTGCCTTCATGCTAGAAACGTCATCATTGCCGGCACCAAGCATCATAACATACTGCCCTTGCGGCAGATCAGTTGCTGGCGTAAATGTAAATGAGACTTCTTTGGAGCCGCCAGCCGTTAGCGATAATGATTGCTCACTGAATATGCCTGTTGAATTGCCAAGTGCGCCATTTGGCATAAAGGTCCCAGCTGCCATCATTTGACCGCTGAAATCCCCTGATGCATTAACTGTAACTTTAATCTCTGTGCTTTGCCTCTTTGCAACTGTCACTTCGGATGGAGCCGATACTACAATCGGTACCTCCTTCGATGCATCTAGTCTGCCAATCTTGTTTTCTGTCCATTCGGTGAACCATACCTGATTGTCAGGACCTATTGCAAATTGCATTGCATTTGCAAGGCCGCATGATGTTGCCCCCTCAGGGCAAAGCGACCATGCCCTGTTTTGCGAAGGGAT
The DNA here is from genome assembly GCA_030861545.1 of Thermoproteota archaeon. GTDB lineage: Archaea > Thermoproteota > Nitrososphaeria > Nitrososphaerales > Nitrososphaeraceae > Nitrososphaera. Next base: position 793 of record JALZFN010000034.1, read on the forward strand.
CCAATATTCTACGAGGCGAAGTCCTTCAGGATCAAAGCGGGCTATCTTATTGCCTGTGTGCTCGTTAAACCACAACGACCCGTCAACTCCTTTGTATATCCAATAGGGAAGTGTATACGCACTTGGCGGAGTGCTGCCGCCATAAATCTTCGATGAGGCTATTGACGTTACGAACTTAGTTATGGCGTTAGTTCCAGGTTCGTATTTGAAGAATGTGCTTGTGCCGTGATCTGCTACCCACACATTCCCACTATTATCAAGCGCAATTCCTACAGGCGCGCCAAGGTCTGACGGGAGATCGACTATCCGAATGAATTTGTTAGTTTCAATATCGTATTGGAATAGCTCCCCTTTTTGCTGTTGAAAAGAAAGCAGTGACACCCATAAGTCATTTCTCTCTCTATCGACTACTAGTCCACCTGAAGTGATGAGATCTGGATTTATGCCCGAGAAACCAGCAAGAGGCAGAGGAATTGCCGTAAGTCCTTTTGAGGTCCCATTTTGAATTTCCGACACATTGCCAAAAAATATAGATTGCGAGTTTATTCCTATAAAGTACACGTTACCCCGTGAATCAAAGTCCATAGTGGATGGATACTTCGCCGGAACCTTGAACATATCAAAATGCTCATTTGACTTGTTGAACCGCCAAATTGTATTATTCTGGTCAGTGAACCAGATATTGCCGCTACTATCCGGTTTGACCGTCCAAGACATAGACCACGATGGCACAGCTGTAAATGGCAGAGAACGGCTAGGCCACGAGGGAATTTCGTATTGGTTGAATTTGTTTGCTACAGTATCATAGCTTCCAAGCAGGCCCTGCTTTGTTGATACATACCACACTTTTTCGCCATCGATGGCAATGCCAAGAGGCATTTCGCATTCGGCCGGCAGACTAATTTCATTAATGTAAGCATTAGAATTGGGAGTTGCGGCAGTCCCGCAGAATTGTTGCTCAAATCGCTTCATCGCATCCGCCTGGGCATTAGCTGCCTCTTGCGTATTTTGTTCAGGAACGCTGCGTGCAGACATGTAAATATACACCGCAGCAACTGCAACAATGCCGATTATAGCATAAAGTATGATTTTTTTTGATGGCGAGCCCATAGTCTTAGGAAGCGAACTTGGCAACGGCTAGAAAAAGCATGAGCTTTCCACCTTATATCTCTTGTCCGTATGGGTCTATGCAACAGTGATTACCCGTCAGCCTTCTCTGACTCTTGGTGAGTACTGAAAATAGAAATGAGCTGTGCATAGCGGCGTAACATAAGCCACGCTGTGTGCCGTTCTTGCGGTCTCTGTTAAGTTCGTAACTGGGAAAATAATATCTACGTTATTACTGGCTCAGACTTTTAGTATAGCGTTTGATGCTTTAGCCCTTGCAAAAGAGTAGTTTTCATTAGACGCATTGGGTGAGGCTTGATAACTATAGCTTTGAATACTTTTACTCCGCTCCCGCTATAGAAGTTTTAGATTATCTGTCACTCTGCCAACAATGTCTGAAGGAGCGGGCCCTATCCCAATGCAGGTAATCGTTCCCGACGGTATCTGAGTCAGCCCCTTGTCC
>JALZFN010000046.1 GCA_030861545.1 Thermoproteota archaeon
ACCATACTACAAATTATGCAAGGGTTTTTCAGATATCAATTATACTCATTTAACCCGTGAACATAGGCTAAAAGATTTTTCGGAAAATGAGGAAAAAAGGCACAAATATGTGAAGACTGAACGTATGAAACAGAAATTGGAAAGCTTTGCGCAAAATGACCCTGTAGCTAAAAAATTGTTGAGTTTAAATAAACCATCAAGAAAAATAGTTGCAGCTGCTGCAATAGCAATTACTGCTGTCGTCATAATTGATTACTTGGGAAGTCGACAGATGTTTCCTTACGATAATTTTTCGGGAGCAATAATTTTTGGTTCAACTATAATCATTGGAGCAATAGGATCATTTGTCATTTTGAAATATGTTAGTCAGGTAAGCGCGGATATACGATCGAGGTCCTTACTTTTTGACAGAATGTTTAAGGTTGTAGCAGCAGTAATGCTGGTTCTACTTGTCACTTTTGTAGCAATGTTCCTTGGATTTTATTATTACAATGTTAGCGTTAGACACTTGGCATACTTTGTCTTATCACTGAGCACCATAGTTTCCGCTGGCATAATGATAATAATTGGTTTCAAGTTTTTCTCATGGTATAAAGTAAGCAGGAATAGAGATAAAGACACTCATCGTCTACTGTTAATCTGCGGATTAGCTGCTGCTTCACTTGCTGTAGCAATGGCATTTGATGCAGGCTCAAAGATACTGCTTGTAAGAGTAGTGGAAGAAGAATCCTCCCCAGGCGCAATTCCTGAGGATATGTTCGTCTACAAAACTGATGAAAAGTACCAGGGAGACGTACAATACAAAGTAGTGAAACCTGATACTACTACAATTTATGTTGTGCCTTCATCGATCAAGATCATTTACCAGTATCTGAATGGCTGGATTCCAATTACTGTTTCATTCGTGTTTACGTGGGCCATCACAGCCATGCTGCTGAGCCAATATTATAACCAAAGAACAGGCAAGATGCCTGCTACACTCTTGATTTTACTTATAATCCCTTTAGTACTTTATATGATAGGAAGATACACTGAGTTGTATACTCTATTTACTGGTATAGTATGGCGTTGGGATGACTTTGAGAATGCATATTTCTTCAAATCTATTTTTAGAGCAGGCTTGATATCAGGAAGTGTCATGTTCGGTGTTTCTTTTCTTGTTGTGGCAAGAAAACTGGAAGCTGGAAAAATAAGAGACTATTTCACTATTGCAGCAATTGGAGCTGTGATGATGAGCATAACACTTGCACCTTCTGCGCTACAACAAACCTTTGGAGTAGCAGGACGTGCAATGATGTTGCTCGCCTCGTTTCTATTGTGTGCTGGGTTTTACCTCTCCGCCGTTCATTTGGCTCAGGATGCTAGGCTTCGTAGGTTAATTAAGGCCTCAGCAGGATCTAAAGTTTTTGGTGTTATAGCTGATGCGCAGCTCGGACAAGAAACAGAAAAAAGAGTTTTAGACATTATAGAAAAGGAAAGCGACATCACCAAAGAACAGACAGGTATACAGCCATCGTTAGAGCCACGTGATGTAGAGACGTATTTGGATACCGCTCTGAAGGAGATTCAAAACAAGACGACCAGAAGCAGCAGCAGCAAGACTACAAGAGGAGCTCCAATCACGTAGCAAGATTCTGATTGATTGCAAAAAAACTCCCCACAATCTGCAAAAAATTATTTGTAGCAGACAATATAACAAGTAACCACTTTTGGGACTGAACTTTACAGATCGTTCTACTGCATTGTAATACAAGATAAAATGCGGTCACCGGGATTTGAACCCGGGTTATAGGCTTGGGAAGCCCATGTCATAACCAAGCTAGACCATGACCGCAGAGTTTCATAGTTATAATACGCCGATTGACAAGGATATTAAAGTCTTGGTGATTAGAATAATAAACGGACAGAACTGGAAATTTTTCTCATCATTTGTTACCTCTATCTATCTTTCTTTTCTAAAGTGCAAAGTCAACGAATACTTTTTCTTTTAAGACATTATTCTCTTTCTCTAAGATCTTAATGTGGTTTTTGTGCTTTCCAATGCAGATAGGCTTCTTTCTAGCCCATAGAAGCATCTCATTTCTGGATGTGGACGATATCGTTATCTCAGCCGGCGGATTCTTTTCAAATAAAATTTATTTCAGCGTAAAGACTCTTCCACTTCTAAATGCTATTGTTCTTGCTGATGACCTGTCCCGCGCACCACGCCTGTTTGCATCAGTGTTTTGTGGTAATGACGTTCCGTGCTCATCTACTATCTCGATGCGGATGCCATCATTGAATTTCATTTTCAGCATACGGGCGATCTGGCTTGCCATAGTGATGTTGCCATCGCCTATTTTTACTACTTTTTTCCTTGACTCTATACCGCCGAGCATAACCGCCACTTGCTTAATTGCATCCTGCGGCGAAGATTCAACTACTGCACTTGCAATCTCATGATGCAGGTAGATGGCAGATATTCCAATTCTGATGCCTGGATCAATGCCTATGATCAGTTGATCGTCTATTACCCGCTCGGCCATGATGCTTCTTAGTATCTTTGCCTTGGCTATTGCAGGATATTTTTCAAGTTCAGTATCAATCATTACGATGCCTTTTGTATTGACAATGCCAGCTTCGTCCTGCGTAGTAATAATAACCCTAGCGTTTGATACGGCGGCCTCCTCGGGCGACAGTGAATCGAATTGTAGCTCCATATGCCTTAGGGCACATGTTATATTATAGTACGGACGGCCGAGAACCGTTGCCACTGCGACCTTGTGATGTAAAAGCTCCTCCTCTGTCAGGGGCGTTTCATCAACAGTAAATTTTAACAAAAATTGCTTTTAAAGCTTTTGGATTACATGACCGGCTTGCCATCTGAGGTGTATTTTTTGATCTTATTAGCTGGCTGAACTGATGATGATGGTTGTGACTTTTTTTCCACTTTTTGTGCAGTCACTGATATAGTAGTACTGTTGCCCAGAACTGCTTGAACTATGCTATCAACCGTTGCGTCAAATGATGCTTTAATATTTTTCCTGATGTTGGCAAGGTTTGCCCTTCCCACCTCTCCTATATTTTCTGACTCAGCCTCGGCCTCTGTCTTGGCGCTATCGACTATTTGCTTAGCTTCCTCATTTGCAAGGTTGATTATTTGTTGCTTTAGCTTCTCGATTTCTTCATTAGAGTGGGCAATTATCCGCTTTTTCATCTCCTCAACATGACTATATAGCCTGTCGATGTCATTTTCAAGCTCGGATAATGCGCTGACAATAGTTTCGACTGTAGAGTGCGAAGTTGGTGGTGGAATGTCAGCGCGCGCAGTCTTTTCCTTTGCCAAGATATCGAAATGAAAAATAGCAGGGAGGGATATTAAAACTAAGTGCTATGTGGCAAGGCTAAGTATGGCCTGCGCCATGTCTCCCTTGCTCTCAGTTAGCGCCTGTATCGCCTTTTCCCTAGGTACATTAGCCTGCTGCATGACAAGTATAACATCCTCTTCCTTGAACGCAGGGACCTCACGCTGTTTTTCTTCAATGTCTGATGCAACAATCTGAAAGATAGTGCTATCCTTACCCTTCATCTCAATTACCTGTGGCTTGATCAGATAGAGATCTTTTGTTTCGGTCTTGATAATCACTTCCTCTACATTGTCCATCGTCTTCATGTCAAGACCCATCTTATCCAGCATGCGTCTCATTTCACGATTGCCGCGCATCATATGTTATACCTCGATTAGTCCAACCTACCTTTTATTCCTTGTCGAACCTTTACTGCTACCCCTCTGCGATATTCTTTCATCAGCTTAGATGGGAGCACTGCAACACCGACAGCTATCACCTTATTATCATCATCACCACTACTGTCGTCAATGATTGCGACGTCTGATCCAACTTTGACGTTAGAACCACACCACTTGACATGCTTGCAGAAAAGCGATCGACCTTCGCTTACAAATGGCACAGCTTCCCCCATAGGCTCAACGCAGTTTTCTTTAAACTTCTTGCTATTGTTAAGTAGATATTGGGCTCCAGCGGTTGTGAGGGCAAGTCCACCGTCGGTTCGCAATGTCATGGCCAGCCTGCCACCTATACTAAAGTTCTTTATTCGCCCAGTCCTCTTTGAATAGGTGAACTGCAGATCCGCCGGCAGGGCATGTGACACTTCGGCTCCAAATAAGACATCGACGTGACGGCATATCTTTTCTCTTGCATCTATCGGTAGAGGATTCAATTAAAAAAGACCTTGATGCTTTGTGTGTATATATATCATATAATATAATTGCCTTTTGTAAGCTAATCTATATAGATAGGGTTACAAATATATAGAACACTATGAGGCGTTCAAAATGATGGGGAAAACGTATAGCGAAGAGGACGGCAAAGGCCCACTACAAGGAGAAGAGACCAGAAAATTGCAATACACTGGCGGCTCTTCTTACATTGTTTCATTGCCAAAAAAGTGGATTCAGGACTTAGGCTTGAAGCAAGGAGACCAGGTAGTAATTCTAAGGGGCGGCAACTCTACCCTACAAATAGCACCTGCTTCAAAGAGGCCCATAAAGGAGCAAAAGGAGGCAACAATTGAAGTCAGCAAGGACAATAACCCGTATTTTATTGCACGTAAGCTTATTGCGCTCTATTTTCTTGGCTTTAATGTAATCAATGTGGTCTCCAAGGAGGACAGACTGGTTGCTGAGCAAAGAGAAGTCATCAAGAATATTATCAGGCGCGTCCTCATGGGCACGGAGATCATTGCTGACTCAGCCGCAGGCATTACTTTGCAAGTCCTTATCAATCTGCTTGATTTATCTGTCGATACAGCATTTAAGCGAATGTTACTTATCGCCAAGTCGATGTATCGCGATACCATTCTTTCGTTGGAAGAAAATAATATCGAGCTTGCTCAAGAAGTAGTCAAATCAGACGATGAGGTTGACAGGTTCAGCTTTTATATCGTGCGACAATTGAAGATAGCGATCAAAAATGAGTATTTGCTGAAAGAGATAGGGCTTGAGGAGTCGCGCAATTGCCTTGGCTACAGGCTGATAGCCAAGTCAGTCGAACGAGTAGCAGACCACGCAGTAAGAATAGCCAAGGATGTTATAGAGATGCACCAACCACTCAACAAAGACATCATGGAGAAAATATCTAACATGACCTACTTTGCCCTGGAGGTACTTGATGATTCATGTTTGTCGATGTTTAAGCGCGACTATGAGGCTGCGGATAGAGCAATTGAAAAGGCGCGTAAGATAGATGAGATGGAAAAAACAATATTGCATGCAGTATCTAAACCTCGCGACTTCAATGAACTATATAGAATCAAGCTGATAACCGAAAACATTCGTAGAGTTGCAGAATATGCAAGTGACATTGCAGAAATAGTCCTCAACATGACAGTTCAGCATACGCTGAGAAAAGGCTAAATCCGCCTTGCATCCACTTTTGAGTTCAAATGTCATACTGTGAGCTTTGCGGCCGACAAACTCTTGAAAAAAAGATGGTGATAGCAGATGGCACAGTATTCAACGTTTGTGTTGCATGCTCAAAGCACGGCAAGCCCTATGTACCGCCGCAGGTTGCAACCAGGAAGAAAAAACCACCTCTTGCATCAAAACCACAGAAAAAGATAGGGCTAGCAGATGAAACTATTCTCACGCCTAACTTTGCAACGCGTATAAGAGAAGCCAGAATGAAGATGGGTCTAACGCATGAGCAGCTAGGCATGAAAATGAACGAGAAGGCACAACTTCTAAAAAAGTTTGAAACAGGCAGTCTGAAGCCTGATGAGATACTTGCAAAAAAGCTGGAACGCCATCTTGGGATAAAGCTGTATGTCACCGCCGATAGCGACGAGGAATAATAAATGGCAAATTACAGAAAGGCTATCCTCATAACATATCCTATAGAGCAGGCCATAAAGGAAGCAATATCACTTGCAGATACGGCGGGATATACTATCATCGAGACTGTGACCCAGCGTCAGATAACAAAAGCAAGATTTGGGATCGGGCGGGGGAAAGCAGAAGAAGTAAAAGAGATTGTCAAAGAGGTCAAGCCAGATGTCGTTATATTTGACGAGACGCTCAAGCCAACTCAGATATATAATCTAGCAAGCCTTTGTAAGATTGAGATAATTGACAGGGAACGGTTGATCTTGGAGATTTTCGAGCGCCGGGCAAGTACCGCTGAGTCTCAGGTCCAGATCAAGCTTGCTCAATTGCGGTATGATATGGCAAGGGCGCGTGAAAAGGTTAGACTTGCAAGGGCAGGAGAGCAACCAGGATTCTATGGCCTTGGCAAGTACGAGGCTGACATCTATTTCCTTGACATAAGGAGGCGAGCTGCAATGCTAAAGAAAAAACTTGAAAAAGAGGAAAAGAGGCGACAGTTGCACAGAAACCAGCGCGCAAAGGCCGGTCTTCCGACACTATCGCTTGCAGGTTACACTTCCGCCGGCAAAACTACACTGTTCAACAAGCTGACAGGTGAAACCAAAGTCACGGGGCAGGGCCTCTTTACCACTCTTTCTACATTTACAAGGGCAATAGACTTGCGTGGAGGCAGGGTACTGCTCAATGACACTGTTGGCTTTATCAGTAAGCTGCCAGCGTACATGATAGATGCATTCAAATCAACTCTTGATGAGCTGACCTATGCAAGCCTTGTACTGCTGGTGCTTGATACAAGTGAGCCGATTGATGAAACAAAAAGAAAATTTGAGAGCTCCCTTGACGTAATAAAAGAGTTTGAGGTGCCAGATACACAGATAATTTATGTTCTTAACAAGGTCGACCGGACCACTGTCGAAGACTCATTTAACAAGGCCAATCAACTTGGCATCTTGGACGACAGCAGACGCATGCTCGCAGTATCTGCCAAGACAGGTTATAACATCGATCAGTTGAAAAATCTAATATCAGCTATACTATTTGAAACTAGAAAAGTCAAAGGCAACGAAGAGACCAAGCCCCTAGTGGAGCAAGAAAAGTATGAACGTATCAGTGCTCAGGATTGGCCATAGGCTTGTGCGTGACGACAGGGTGAC
>JALZFN010000061.1 GCA_030861545.1 Thermoproteota archaeon
GTCTCAAATAGGTCATTTGACTTTTTGCATACTTCTTCTATGCTATTGGCATCTTCTTTGTCCATTCTAAAATTAAATACACGAGCATTGTCATCTCTATGCTCGGCTATTCCAAGCCTGACACCAATGACTACCCCTGCGACTGCCGGCCTGTCAAGAATGTAGCGTGTCGCAACATTTGCAATACTCACACTATGCTTTTGGGCTATTTGATGCAAAGTTGATAATAACTCTTGAAATAGTTCCCAGCTGCCCCATGAATCTATCATGCGTTTGTATTTCCGCAGGCTCAATGTATCAAGCTCATATGACGATGGCTCTGATTTGCCAAGGTAACGCTCTGACATCAGGCCACCACAAACTGTGCCATATGCAAGCAGGCTGATCTTATTATCACGGCAAAATCGCACCATCCTGACCTCTGGCCTCCGATCAACTATAGAGTATTGCACTTGATTTGACACTATTGTCTTCAGGCCAGCATCCTTCATTATTTGCATATGCTCAGTATCAAAGTTGGTGAGCCCTATATTTTTGATGATGTGAGCTTCATCGCGCAAGCCAAATAGGTACTTGATGGCATCGATATAGTATGGATTACTGTAATCCCACCAGTGAAACTGCACAAGGTCAAGAGAGCCCACCCTCATACGCTTCAACGATCTTTCAATGCTTGCATGCACAATCTGTTGGGTGATCTTCTGAGGTTCAGGCACCCATTTTGTCAGTGCCTGAACATTTTGCTGCTCGTGCTCCGGCAGACTCTGCCTAAAAGCTCCAATAAAGTCCTCTGCAGGGCCATATATGTCTGCAAGATCCCAAGTAGTATACCCAGCATTGTGATACTTGATCATTTCTTGTACTGCAACGTTTGGGTCAATTGGGCCATGCCCGCCTGCAACCTGCCACATTCCGTTGAGAATCCTGCATATTTTGAGAGTCGGCGACAGCTCGTAATGCTCCATACCCAAGATAGAAGGCAGTCCTATTTCCTATCATAAATCTTGATCTATGCTACTGCTGTGATCTAACAATCTTCTCGCGAGCTAACGGAAAATATTTAATAATGACAAACTCATTTTTAAAGATTATTCAAAAGGATATTAGGTAAAACAAGAGCAAGGCTCAAAAATAAAGTTCACATATGCTTACTGACACAATAAAGATAGATCAAAAATCCCTTGGGCAATATATATAAACATACATGCATTCGAAGCTCGCCGGCTCTTAGTCTTTCTGCTAAACTAATTTATGAGAAAAAGACAACACAAGAAAAGGGTGTACCATTGGCCCACGACTCCCCTCAGCGCAGGATGCAACTGAGCCAGTTGTATATCCTCTATGTCAAGGCAGTGCTCTACTCATTTGTAGCGTAATCTTTCTATGGCAAGAAGGCTTTTTCTCAAAAGTGACACCAAGAGCATGACGTCTTTTGCTGTGGGCACACTTTTTGCCAGCAGCTTCTTTGCAGCTGCTTCAAGGAGCGGCTTTTTATGCAAATCATAGTTGCCGGCTTCTGCAAGCTTGCATACATATTTGAGGAACAGGTCGATATCATGCTGTGAAGCAAGTTCCACCCTTTTCTTGCTGTTTTTTACTGGCAGCCGTGATCTTAGCTTAGAAATTTCGTACAGCACTATCGCAAGCGCGTGGGCAACATTCATTGTTTTGTATTTTGTCTTTGTGTCAATGGTCACTACAAGGTCACACATTTCCAACTCTTCGTTATTGAGACCTGATGATTCTCTCCCAAGCAGAATGCAATAATCCTTAGCGCTTGCATCATGTACTATCTTGGCTATCTGTTCTGCATTTATTGATTGGCGCAGAATATTGAGCCTACTGGTAGCTTGGATCGCGGTTGTCCCTATAAGTACGTCAAATTTCTTTCGCAGCTGTCTCAGCGTCACAGTCTTAGCAGTTACAAGGACATTCTTGCCATGAGTTGAATACTTTATAGCCTCTGCCCTGTTAAAGTGGGGTCTGACAAAATACAGGCCTTCGAAGCCGAAATTCTTCATGAGTCTAGCAATGTGGCCCACGTTAATGGGGTATTGTGGCTCAATCAGTGCGACTGCAACTGCCATAATATATCTCTAGACATTCTTGTAAAAGGCTCTAAGAATTATTATAATCTAACTATAAAGTATCATAGCCGTAAAATGCTCTGAGTGCCCCTTGTACCTTTTCTTCAGGAACTTCAAAATACTCAAAGACTTCTTCGTGCAAAGCAATATGCAGATTGGGGTTTGATTTGGCCTTGAGGTATGCATCTGACGCTTCCTCGAGAAGCGCTTTGGCCTGCCTGCTCCATTGCATCAAGTCATCCTGCCGCATATTTTTCAGCAGCG
>JALZFN010000064.1 GCA_030861545.1 Thermoproteota archaeon
GCTGATTGCATAGGTGCATTGCAAACTAGCTCATTAGTGTCTTCACAAACAAGATGAGCCATAGGCGTCCTTGCCCTCTCCTTGTCTTCTCTATCCTTTCTCTGCGTTCTTCATTAAGTTTTGCCACCCAAATTGGAGACTTTTGCCTCTAATTTTTAGCCTATATCCATAATCAGCTCTAAAAATAGAGATTTCACCCATCAAATTTTTAACTATCAGCTTCCTGGGTTACTGGAGAAAGGGCCTTATCCATACTTGGTCTAAATGGATGTGTGTGTTTTCTCTGTGGTTCCTGGCTTGTTCCGAATCCTCAACTGCAGCAGGTCGGGGGCTCGCCCTCTCTCTGTTTCTTCGCTCTACCTCCAAAATGAAATAATCTTTTGAATGTATTAGAGACACCAGTTAATAATTGCTCAAATTAACTATCATATATCACCATTAGCACGCCAATGGGTTTTCACTTGCTCTCTCAGCCATTGCCATTTCTGCTACACCATGCAATTTATCATCCAAATCGTTTAGAACCTTTGTTTCAAGGTCAACTGAAAGTTTTTGCATTTGCTTCCTTGAATAATAAAATGCCACAAATAACGTGGCAACTATTCCAACCGCTTCTCCCATAACAAAATAGTCAACTAAGGTAAGTTCTGCCATATACTCAAAACAACTAGCAAGTTTGTGTAATAATAAGCTGTGTGGTGAATAGCTCATTTCCCAACATTAATAGCGAATGGATTTACAGCATCAGATTTAGAGCAACATGCATGTGAAACCCATATCTGGCATATGCAGCATGGAACGTCATGTCCAAAGCCGACCTTTACAAGAGGCTAGATAAAGTATCCGAGATAACACTTAGCGTTAAAGGTAGAAAATCAGGCAGAGATATCCCTAGGCCAGTCTGGTTTGTGCATGAAGGAAACATTTTGTACTTGCTTCCAGTTCAGGGCTCGGACACCAACTGGTATAAGAATCTGCTAACCGACCCAACATTGAAGATTTCTGTAAATGGAGGAGGAGAAATACCTGTTAGAGGTAAACCAATAACAGACAAGAATAGCGTTGACGATATCGTGAGGAAATTTAAGTCTAAATATGGCGAAGAGGATGTGAAAAGGTATTATCCGAAGGCTGATGTAGCCGTTGAAGTCCCGCTCTGACCAACCCTCGGAAGACAGTTCAGGCAAGGAAACAACAAAAAGGGTCCGTCTTAAGACTTTCTTATCAGAGTTCTTTGCTTCTTGCTACTGCAGCCGCTGCAGCCGCCGACCATTTTCTCATCCATTGTAGTAAATTTATTACTGATTCCACAAGCTCCTGACCTTTTGCAGTTAGGTTATATTCAACTCGAGGAGGAATTTCGTTGTATGAATGCCTCTCAAGTATACCTCCTTTCTCAAGCTCCTGCAGTCTATAAGAGAGTGTCTTGCTGCTTATTCCCTTCAAAGTCTCTCGAAATTTCTTGTATCTTACTGGCTCAGTAGAACAGCATAGCGGTATTAGAATTTCAAGTGTTCCTCTCTTTGTAATCAAGTTTCTTAATCTAGCGGTTTCAGCCATTAGTGAGGAGGGGTCATAGCCTTCAAAACTGCAGCTACCTCCTCGACCACCACCATTATAGAGTGGAAGCGTTGACTTTCTGTTTCTGCCCTGACTCTTAGTTTCCATTTTTACACTAACTGTCATTATTTATCCTTGACAACTTAAATAGTTTCCATAGTAAAGCATAGCCATGGAAAAGAAACATCATCAACATCAACAACACCAACAAGATATCAAGAAAACAATACGGAAAACATATGGCAAGATAGCACTGCAACAAAACGAGAGCGAATCTGGTTCCTCTTCTTCCTCCTCCTGCTGTGTGCCTGGATGCTGCTCTGGCGGAGAAGGAGGAGCAGCCGATTCGCCAGCCCAAGCTGCTACTGTCGTAGGCTATGAGACAAGTGAGTTAGAATCTGTGCCACAAGCGTCAATTCTTGGAGTTGGCTGTGGAGCTCCAGTCAAATTCGCCGATTTGCAACGTGGCGAAACAGTTGTAGACTTAGGCTCAGGAGCAGGAATTGATGTATTTTTATCAGCGAAGAAGGTTACCGAGGCCGGTAGAGTTATTGGAATAGATATGACAAATGAAATGCTTAAGCGAGCCAGAAGAAATGCAAAGGAAGGCGGCTACACCCACGTTGACTTTAGAAAAGGAGACATAGAACAAAGTATTCCAGTTGATGATAATTCAGTTGATGTTGTAATCAGCAACTGTGTAATTAATCTGACTGTGAATAAGGTAGATGCGTTCAAAGAGGTTCATAGGATTCTTAAACCAGG
>JALZFN010000091.1 GCA_030861545.1 Thermoproteota archaeon
GATAATAATAGGAAAAATAATACAAAGCGGATTTTATAAAATATATGATTGTCATCATTAGAAGACTCTAAAAAGAGATTCAAATGGATCTTAGCTTGGGTTATATACTATCTTGCATAATTATGTAGTTAGCATGACCGATGCAGGAACTGGAGCAACGGATGAGAAAGAAGAGAATAATAACGTAGTATTATCACAAATTGGAGAAGATCCTGGGCCTTCAGCAGACATAATAGAAAAGGATTCAAAAAGGAAGGATAGAGAGAAGGCTCCCAAGTGAGATAAAGTTATAGATTTAACAGGATCTTGAGAATGACAATATTATTGGTATATCTGTATCTTTCTTCTCAATAAGAGACTGGTTGATATATCTTGCACTTATCTCAGGCTTCTCAATCTTTGAAAAGAGATCTGGAACAGAAAGCTGAGATACTAGTAGCAGGATTCTTACTGTCAGAAGTAAAGCCCTACAAAAAATGAGGAGCTTTAGAAGAAAGTAAATAGTAGATTTTGGTTTCTTTAACTTCCGCTACTATTTTCCTTTGCAAGCTGTGTACATAGCTTGAGATGCTCTTTTTCTTCCTTTAAGATGGACCTAACTTCAGCTGCGAACTTCTTTTCTTTTATATTTTTGGCTATTTCACCAAGCACTTCATAATGTGTCACCTCTCCCCCTTCTGCAAGACAGAGGAACTCTATTGCATCTAATGTATCAGGATCTTCTCCAAGATATGTCTGCATCATTTGTGACGCTTTTTGTGATGTTTCTTCAGCATGTTCTCTTATACGATCTTCGTTTAGGCCCTCTGATTCTGAAACTCTTTGCAGTAATTTTTCAATCTTTTTCTGATGAGCGGCAGCTTCACTTTTCATACCTTGGAGTTTTCGCTTCATCCCCGGTTTATCAAGCAGACCTCTTGAAGTCAATTCTTCTACCGCCTTTTGAGCCGCTATTTCTAATCCAAGAGCTTCGCCTATCTGCTCTTCAATCTTTTCTATTTCTACCATTGCCATCTATCAACCCTGTATTTCTAATAAAAGTTGAAGTTGAAGCAAAAATATTATTCTGATTGCCGCTTTAATTTCGAACCTTGAACATTATAAAAAGAGAGAGACATCTCTTTCTTATGGCTATATGATCTCCAGCAGCAATAATATTGTTGTTGTCAGTGGCACAGAAAAACATCAAAGAGCGCACATATTTCATCTACTCAGTGGGTGCCCCCCGTTATCATAGATGCCTGAGTAATATTTGATGCCAGGTCAGGCACAGCCTTTGATGCAAAATCAAGCAGTGGAGCGTGCCAGATACCAAAGCCTACCATAAATACGATAGCAAAGATTAGCACCGCAACTATTGCCCGTGGCTCTTTTACTCTTCTCATGTCTGGCGCATCCTCCATGTACATCTTTCTCATTATCCACGCATAGTAGCCAAGTGAAAGCGCACTGTTTAGCACGCCGGCTATTGCAAGCCAGGGTCCCCACTCTACAATCGGACCAGAATCAATGGCTGCTCCAAACAACACAAGCTTACTCCAGAAACCGTTGAGCGGAGGAACGCCTGCAAGTGCAAGGAGAGATATTGAGAACGCAATTGCGGTTATCGGCATACGTTTGCCAAGACCGCGGTATTTGTCCAAGCCATAGCCCGCAATTGCAGTCGCTACTGCTGCAGCTGCAATGAATGCGGCAGATTTCATTACTGCATGATTCATTATGTGAAACAGCGAGCCTGAAAGTGCCTGATCAGAGTAAGGGGCAAGTGCGATGCCTATCATAATATATCCTGCTTGAGCAATCGAGGAATATGCAAGAATCCTTGGTACGCTTCTTTGAACCAGAGCACCCAGGTTGCCAAGAATCATAGTGAACACTGCCACTATTGCCAAAGTAATTGTCCAGTCCAAATTGAGGGCAAACATTCCAAGGACTATTACACGCAGTGCAGCAGCAAAGCCCGCCTTCTTGGTACCTGCAGCCAGTAGCGCGCCAATGGTAGTAGGTGAGCCTTCATAGGCATCTGGCAGCCACATATGGAAAGGCACGAGGCCCATCTTGAAACCAAACCCAGCGATGAATAATGCTATTGCAAGCAGCCCAATCGGCGTGAGAGTTGGGTCTAGATTGGCAAGGGCTCTTATAGAATCCCCGATGTTGGTAGTACCTGTTATTCCATAGACAAGTCCTATCGCAAGGACAATTATTGCAGACGATAACGCGCCGAACATAAAATATTTGATAGCCGCCTCATTTGAAATCGGGTCGCGCTTGGCAAAGCCCGCCAGGGCATAGGTTGGAAGCGACATCAGCTCCCACGCCACCAATAGCATGACAAGGTCAGTCGAATAAGCAATTATTACCATGCCGATGCTCGAGAGCAGTATTAGAGAATAGTATGCAGCAGGGTTTGATTTGCCCTTATAATAATTCCAAGAAGAAGCAGTGACCATTCCGGACACGATCAAGAGCGCGATGGCAAAGAATGAACCAAACAAATCATCTGCTACCACTTCTGAAGAGAATGCCACGGCTGGCAGCACATCGCCTGTTAAAATACGAAAGACGACAATGCCTATTGCCACAGCGATTGCTGCAAACGCGATCGCACTATAGTACTTGTTTCTGTCTCTGCCTTTTTCGCGTCTGCCAGCGTCAATCGCAGGTATCGCAAGACCTACTGTGCCTAGTATTATCGTTACGAGTATTGGAGTCGAGGAGAGGTCAACCATTTTTATTATATGCACCTATTACAAAAATAACAGCATGACTACAATCATTATGCCTGCTGCAAATACAAACAGGTATGTCTGTGTGATACCATTCTGACCTGCCTTGACAACTGCCGACATGTAAGTCATTGAGTGCTGTAAAGCCGGATTGATGCCGTCGACAACCGCACTCTCAAAGTATCTCCAAATAAAGCGGTAAATCGCCAGTGGTCCTATTACTGCACCCCAATAGAGTGCAGAGTTAAGGTACCACCTGTTGAACAAGAATTTCCATAATGCCCTGCTGACTATACTCCTTGAGATCACCTGTGGGTCTGCCTTTCTTCCTATGTAGAATATGTAACCTAGTGCGCCACCTATTGCAAATGCACCGATTGATGCAGCTGCTGCAATAGGGTTGAGTCCAAACCAAGTCCTATCGCCCTCTGGAGCAATATTGACTACAGCTTCACTGCTCTCTTCTTTGTCATGGATACCAAACGACTCCGCAAGGTACCCGCCTAGAAGATGATGTATCTGTGCCTCAAAGGCAAAACCAATGATTCCTATAGCTATAGAAGCGATAGCAAGAATTGCATATGGGATCCACATAGAAGGTCCAGCTTCGTGTAAGTGGTGACCCTCGCGCTCCATCTCCTCAATATGCCTGCTTTTTTTGCCAAAAAATGCCATTCCAATCATCCTAAAGGTATAAAACGCGGTCATGACTGCGACTACCACTGCCATAATGAAGAGCGGTATTGCATATGTATAGCCGGATTCAAGTACCGCTGCAAATACTGCGTCCTTACTCCAAAAGCCTGATGTAAAGAGAGGCGCGCCTGCAAGCGACAGGCTTGCCAGAAGCATAAATATGTATGTCTTTTTCATGTGCGGTTTCAAGCCGCCCATGTCAGTCATAAATCTGGAACCAACGGTATGCAGCAGCGCCCCGGCGCCCATAAAAAGCGAGGCCTTGAACATTGCATGGCTTATTAGCTGGAAGAATCCTGCTGTATACCCATCGACAAAGTTGAGTGAAAGTCCAGCGATGCCAAGACCCATCATCATGTATCCTATCTGAGACCCGGTTGAATATGCAAGCACTTTTTTTATCTCGGGATTTACAAGTGCCTGCGTCGCAAGCAGGAAGGCAGTGATTGCGCCTACCCATGCAACCACTTCAAAGAACTGCTCAACACTGAAGGCACCTACAGCTGCAAGAGCAAAGAACAGTGGCCCGATGCGTGCTACTAAGAACACACCGGCGTTGACCATCGTTGCAGCGTGGATCAGCGCTGAAACTGCTGTCGGACCAGTCATCGCTTCAAGCAGCCACTCATTGAGCGGGAACTGAGCAGATTTGCCTACGGCGCCGCCAAAAAGCAGGACTGCTGCAGGTACAAGCAGGTTCTGCTGTGACATTGTGATTGCCCATTCAGGATCTTGGGCGAGCTCTTTGAATCCAAAGGTGCCGGCATATGTGAAGATCAGAAACATTCCCGCAAGCATCATAGTATCACCTGCGCGGGTCATAAGAAACGCCTTCATGCCCGCTTGTGTAGGCGAAGTCCACATTGCGATGCCACCTGCGGTATGCCCTTGGACACCCACATAGTCTTTCTTTCTATCGTAATACCAGAACCCAATTAGTGCGTAGGAGGCAAGGCCGACACCTTCCCATCCAAAGAAGACCATAAGTAAGTTGTCTGATAGTACTATTAGCTGCATAGAGCCTATAAAGAAGAGCATGAAGAACCAATAGCGCGTCAAGTCTTTGTCGCCGTGCATATAGCCTGTAGAATATACCATGATAAGGAATGAGATCCATGCCACCAAATTGGCCATGACAATAGCCAGCGGATCTGCAAGCACACCCGCTTTAAGACCAAGCGAAGAAATCCAAGTTATCTGACTATGAACCTCAGCTCCTTGAAGAGCAAGCGGAATCAGGGTCGCAGCTGAAATGGCACTGACCAGCGCGAACCCTACAGCAGTATAATCACGAGCGCGATGCCCTGCGCGTGCAGCTGCGGCAATTATTGCTGCCCCGGCAAAGGGGAGCATCCACACAAGCCACACGTTTATTGCAATTCCTTCAAAGCCTATCGTTGCCATCTTTATATCCTTCTCTCCTAATGCACCTCTGCTCCCGCAGTACTCTCAACTTGCACTTGTGCCGAATTTTGTTGTACGTTTTCAGCGCTGCCACCAGATTCCGCGCTTATGTCAGCCACTGGTATAGGCAGCACGCCTTCTTGACCTTCAAATATACCACTGATGTAATTAGTGATCGGATTTAGAAACAAATCCGGATAAACTCCTACAATAAGCGTCAACGCGGCAAGAACTCCCATAGTAGCAGTGATGTAGCGGTTCGAATCCTTGACATGCTCCAGCTCTTTAGGTATCTTGCCAAAGAATACACGCTTGTACATCCAAAGGATGTAAGCAGATGAAAGGACGGTCGCAAGGATGCCAAGCGCGAACATTATTGTCCTCAGCGAATCCATTTGCGATACTGCAGTTTGCAATGCACCATTGAACAGTACCCATTCTGCCATAAAGCCGCTCGTGGGTGGTATGCCAATGATAGTAAGCGCACCTATCATCGCAATCACTGCGGTGTAGGGCATCTTCCCCGCGAGTCCGCCCAGCTTGGACATGCTCCTTGTACCGGTTTGAAGTATAATCGAACCAGCCATCATGAAGAGAATAGCCTTTCCTAGGCCGTGCGTTACATACATCATTGTTCCGCCGGTTATGCCGAGGACGCTTTCAGAGCCAAGTCCAAACAATATGTAGCCCATCTGACTGATGCTCGAATAAGCGAGTACTTTCTTGACGTCGTCTTGCATAAGAGCCATGGCACCGCCGTATATCATGGTGACAAGGCCCCACAAACTAATATACAAACTGTATTGCTCGTAACTGCCAGTGAGAAGCTCCATCCAGAGCCGCAACAGACCGTATGCTCCTATGCCGATCATAGCAGGAGATAAGAGTGCCGAAACAGGCGTCGGGGCCTCTGCATGGGCATAGGGCAGCCATATGTGAACTAAAAACGCCGCCAGCTTGACACCCAGACCTATTACAAGTGCAAACACAATAAGCGGAATCCACTGTGCCGGAATATTGCCTGCATTAGCCTTAACCGTGTCATAATCAAAGCCGCCTGCAAAGAATCCCATCGCAAGGAGGCCAAGAAGTAGTACGACAGCTCCAACATGGGTCCAAAAGAAAAACATCAAAGCTATCCTACGTCTTGCACCATAGCCATAGAATGCAATTAGAAAGAACGAGGGAACGAGCATCAACTCAAAGAATACATAGAATTCAATAAGGTTAGTTGCGAGTACTGTGCCAAGCATGCCCATGGAGAAGGCAAGATAAAGCGCAAAGTAAAGCGCTACCTGGGTGTTGACGTACTGTTGTGTATCAAGTACGGTCGTCTGCGAGCCGGCTTCAACATTTGCGCCAGCAAGAGACCGTGATCCCTGTAGAGAGTGATTACCGTCATGTCCTCCTCCTCTCCCTCCAGCGTTGCCGTGGCCTGGCAAATCTTCACTCACCTTGTGAACCATGTAGGGTCTTGAGTAGAGCGCAATGACTGTGCACAGGATGTAAATAATTAATGCAAATGGCAGGCTCAGTCCGTCAAGCCTCAGTCCAAAATCGCCAAACTGGCCCCATGCATATTTCTCGACATATGCTGTTTGTTGTCCGCCGCCGTAAATCGCGATGGCAGGTATGAATAACAGCCCCGTAGAAACTGCCAGAGCTCCAAAAGAAAACCAAGTAGCCAACTTGACACCAGCCTTTCTGCCGATGACATAAGCAACAGGTGCCAGAAGAAGTGGTATGAAGGTCGCTGCCAACAGGAAATATGTCTCTGCCATTTTCGATTTTCTCCTAGCCTCGCATGCTCCTTAATTCTGCAACATCAATCTCCTTATACAGCCTATACGCTACAATGATAAGCCCAAGCCCCACAGCCACTTCCGCAGCCGCTATGGCTATGGAGAAGAGGGCAAGCACTTGTCCCTGTGCATTTGGCAGACCCCTTGAAAATGCTACAACCACTAGGTTTGCAGCATTGGCAATGATTTCTATCGAAAATAGCATCCTGATCGCATTACGTTTTACGACAAGCCCATAGATTCCGATGGCGACGAGCACCACTGCTAGAATTACGAAATCAATCAGCTCGCTCATGTTGTTGTTGTTCTTCCTCCTCCTCCTCCTTGTCCTTTTCCGCAACATCCTCCCTACGTGCTAGTGCAAGAGCTGAAATAACAGATCCTGCAAGCGTTAGCCCCAGTATGATAAGGGCTGGCGCATAGTATGTCAGCATCAGCTCTCCGATCTTCGTAAAATCGATTGCAGGTGAGCTATTAAAGTTGGCAAAGTGGCCACTGAGCCCTGATGCAATAAGAAGAGACCCAAAACTTGCCATTATAATTAACATCAGCGCAATACCAGCGCCCTTTCTCTTTCTATCCTCCTTTGTAGTAAATAGTGCCTGGGTTCTTACAAGCATGACGGTGAATATGATAAGCACAGCAACCGCGCCGACATATACCGCTATCTGGAACATTGCGACGAACGGCGCATCCAATAGAAGGAAAAATCCAGCGATGCCTAACATCGAGATTGCAAGCGCGATTGCACCATAGATCAACTCACGCGCTTCAAGCGCAAAGATAGCGGTTCCAACTGTGAGAACTGATAATGCAATAAAGATAGGGTCAACGATGTGTGGCCCCTCGCTCGTCTATTAAAATCTCAACATCACCTTGGTACTTAGGCTTGACTGCAAGTTGAGCTGGTGTGTAAATAAGATGCTCCTTTGTAAATGCTGACAGCTCGTAGTCATTTGTCATAAAGAGCGCATAAAATGGGCATGCATCAACACAAAGGCCGCAAAAGACACACTTGCCATAGTCAATCTGAGGCATTATACCCTTTTTGTTTTGCTTCCACTGCTCGTCTACCTTAACCATTCCAATTGCTTCTGCGATACCTTCGCATGCTATAGCACAGAGCTGACAACCTGTACATTTATCATGCATCAGAATATGGCGCCCACGGTAGCCAGCAATACCAACGCCACGTTTTGGATCAAACTGGTAACCATCACCTACAAATTTGAGCTTTTGTTCAGGATACCTGAAGGTAAACCGTTTGATTATCAGGTGCTTTGAGCCTGACTCAATAGCTTTGATAAAACCGCTTGCAGTTGACGATGACATGGACAATTGTTTCTCCTATGATATCTATCATGTTATATCGCCATATAGACCTGTGCAATTATCAACAAGGAAGGCACAAAAGTTATAGTAGAACAATCTACACAACCATAGTCAATTATGTACTCTTTCGTGGACACGAAATCGCAGACGATTGCTGGTGTTATTAAGCTTCTCGTCAACTCATCTGTTTCTCAGCAAAGTGCTGATTATTGGGGGATAGGCATAGTGGCGTTAGCAAGCTGCGTGGTGGTTTGCAACCGCGGACTATATGGATCGCCCTGCGGTCTTGGGACATAGTCATGGTTGACCTTGTAAATGAATACACCGAACATCAAACCATCTTTGTTCTCGAAGCTTGGAGAGGCATAGACAAGGTGTAGCGGTTGATCATTACCTCCACTTGCTGGATACTTTACATTCTGTGCATACAGACCGACAAGTCCAGGCTGCCAAGTCTCCTGTATTTGAGCGGGGCCCTCCGCACCAAAACTTGCATAATACAACGGCTGAAACGGGAAGAGCTTGCCAATAAGTGTGTTATTCCAGAATTCCGGCGTAGGCGTGAACCCATCCTGTTCGATGTAGTTTCTCTCATCAAATCCGCCGATCCTTATGAACCATTGCTTTTTACTTTCATCTCCGCCTTGACCTAATGTGTATATTGGAATTCTTTGGTCACCGTCTGTTCCGTTGGTTGCATTAACTTGGCCCGAGAACCGTACTTGTCCAACAACGTATACGAGGATGTAATCAGCTTTCAAGTCTTGAGCAATCTTGATTCCCGATTGTTCGTCAGATACAAACATCTTTGCAATAGTAGCAATCCGTGTCTGGTTGAGGGTCGCGTTGTCAGCGAGGCTGGTTCTGTTTCCAAGAGTCGTTATCCAGTAGCCATAATCCCACCATGATGCAATCACAGCGTCAGACTCTGTATTCTTTGAGAGCCAATTCATAGCGTCTGTCCAGTCTGAAGTCTTGAGCCTATAGCCTGTACCACCATTCGCGATGGCTGCAGGGATGTCCGCAGAGCTCACCCAATTAGCGTTAGTGGGATAAAACATTGGGATTGAAAGCATCATTATTATGACAACAACATAACTTATTTTCACTGCTTTGCCTGAAGTAGAGCGTGCTCTACTAGCAAATTCGATCTTTCTCCTCTCCTCCCGTGTGGCTGCTGTCTGCCGTAGCGATGTTGGATGTGTTGCCCCTGCCTCTCTATAAGCCATAATGCTGCGAGTGACTTCGTACAACCCAAGCCCCGCGAGGACGATTATGCCTATGGATGCAAATACCAGCAGCCTAGCGAAAGTAGCGCTAACGTAAACCCCTGTGATGCCGATCAACAGCGCAAATATCGCTGCATCGTCCCTACGCTTAAAGGCAAGCCATACGCCAAGTCCTGCAAACATCAGCAGCACCGAAAAGTCAGTAAAGTAGTCAGCAACAGTTGGGGTAAAGTGCTCTGCAACTGATTCAACAAGTGGATTTTGTGAGCTAAGGAATGGGTTGATAGCGTTAAGATATCTAAAGCTAGGAGAGATATATGGTCCTGCAGCGACAAAGCCGAGCCCAATAGCAACAAATGCAATAAGCAGAAAGGCTACATTTCTTGTCTGTACCCGCGGTTTACTGAGCCTTCTTACAAAGAAAGCAATTACCAGAAAGATAGTGCCGCTAATCATTGCCAAGCCAGGCAGGCCAAGCACGAACGATAATCCGGGTCTTGGAAAGGCTGCTGCGCTTATCAGTGAAAGTGCTGTAAATGCAATTGCTACGTACATAGGTATGGTTAAATCCCTTCTAAAGAAGGGAAGAGCAATTAAAAAGAGCGATATGGGGATACTAAAGTACTGAATGCCTCCCCATGAGCCGTTTGCTAGGCCTAAGATCAACCCGCCGGCTATCGCCTTTGCAATAGCATACTTCATTTCTTTGTGCTTGATTGCAGATATGACAGATACATAGCCAGGATCCCAAGGAAGAGTCCCAGTGGTTCGGACTTGAACCATCCAAGGTTGCCTCTTTGAATGATGGCGGGACTGAATGCCATCAGAAGGGCGGAGAACATTCCCGCAGTTGTTCCTCCCAGCACTCTTACAAGAGCAAACACTACTACAACCGTGAGAGCCCCCATGATTGCTGGGAATGCAATGGTAAAGTCAAGTAGCGAGATGCCTCCACCGAAGGCTTTATAGAGATACGCCGCTGTTATGTGTAACACGGACTGCGACGTTGCAGGCACATTTCTGCCCTCTGGATACCATGACATAGTGTCATGCCAGCTCCAATAGGCATCTAGCCCGTGGTCGACAATGTATTTCGTTGCGCGATAGTCGAAATACGGATCGAATTCGTTAAGATAATAGCCGTATTTTATCGGGTAAAATCTCATAATTACGGCTGAACTAAAAGCAAGAGCCAGAACTGCAATTACCAACAGGTGCCTAGTTTGAAACTCAAAGGAGCCTGCATGGAACAACGGCCTGGTGCTTTCTAACATTGACGTTTTGGGTATATCTTGCCCTTTTTTAAGGTACTGTCAATTGCTATGCGCTCTTTAGTTCCATAATAATAATAATAATGTATTAAGCAAGTGTCTTCGAAACGCTGTCTTCGCCCAATCATCCTTCGCATACACGATCAAGAATCTCCACAGTTCCTGCCGAAAATTATTTCGCAGCCTCCGTGTGCCCATCCTCGTTAGAGTATATGGTATTCTGATGTAGATACACCCATCGTAGACGGTTCGCTAATTCTTATCGATCTGTAGGAGCTCTTTTGTTTCTCCAATGCATCAGATAGATCGGGGCAATTGATTAGCGTATATGATGCTCTACTTGACAAACTGCATAGCGGCAGCTGACGGTATATTGGTCAATAAATGAAGAACGAAGATGAGATGAATAGTTTGCTAGTGGCTATGTCGGCTAAATCAGGCCAAACACAAAACCAAATGCCATAGCAGCTAATATCAATGCACTGATGCGCGGCAAATATCTTGTATAGGCAATCAGCCTGCGCTCTACATATGCATAAACCTTGATTACCAGTATAATCGTTCCTACCAGCGATATTGCCACAGATACAGCGTATGATACCATCAATAAGAGCGGCTCAGCGCCGCCCGCCGCTAACGCAAGGATCACAAACTCTTCTTCGTGGGCAAATCCGAGTACCAGAGCAAATGCAATTAATGCGGATAAAGTAGGCTTCACTCTTTTTTGATGAAGGTGCAAACGTGCGTGGTGCCCCAGGTCCTTTTGCCAATGTATATGCTTATCCTCTAGCTTTTCTGGATGCGTATGCAAATGACCATGCTGCGTTTCAATTAGGTCTTCGCCTTTATCCCTCCAGAATATGTATGCAAGTATGCCCAATGCTATGCCAGCAGCATAGTTTAGGTAAAGTTGGGGCAGTTGAACATATAGTGTAACTGAGATATACGCAACTACGACTATGATTGATGACAAAAATGTGACCCCGACAATCATGCCGGAGCTCACGATGGCCCCTACTATCCTTCTTCTACTATGTATGGAGTAGACGGCAGCAACCGTTCACCCATGTGAGGGGTTCGCTCCGTGCAGCAATCCAAAAATAACTACACCTATTATCGCTGCCTCTTGTCCCATTTACAGCAATTTATGCCCAATAGATAATAAACCATCATAATGCAAACACTATCAATGTCATACCCGAATATCCAGCTGCTGCTGACAACAGATTCAATTACTATAAATGCTTCAGTATTTGAGGGTGTACTTACAACAAAGACCTTTAAGGGCCCTGATTGCTATCTGAAGCTCGTTGATTTCCTAAGCCAG
>JALZFN010000093.1 GCA_030861545.1 Thermoproteota archaeon
CAAGGCAAGCAAAACACAGGGTAGGCGCGCTTGAGAGCGGCGAGTGTATAATACTTGAAATTGCTTACGGAAGGTTTGACGAAAATGACATCGTCCGGCTAGAGGATGACTATCAGAGGACCGTCATCCCAAAGACCCGGCTGGCGGCTGCCTAAGTTGATACACGGCTAAACAGTGATATAACCAGTCACACGATCTGCGGTTGCATATACACCACTCATCTTGGAGTCAAAAATAATGAAGAGCAAAAAAAGAGTGATGGACGGCGGAAGCAGACTCTCCCTGTGCATTTTAGGCAAAAAAGAGAGCACATATCATCACTCTAAAGGCTGAGTGTTGATGCACCAGATTATGAGTGCAGACTATGGCAAAACTTGCTCCAGTACAAAACCTCTGGGAGAGATATATATTACTGGGGGCAAACCTTTGGCAGTTCATCATTATCAATGACAACAACGGCCAGCACTAGCCATAAATAGAGAAGGTTTTTGAATTTGAAAAGGGCAGACAGGCTAAAAATGCAGCTTGTAGATACCTTCAAGGCGAGTCTAGATCCCTCTCTCTTCAGAATTTATCGCAGGTATCTTTATTCAAGATACAGGGCTACAGAGGAGCTTGCGCAAGCAGAAGTGGTGCATGAGAAGGCTAAAGAAAGTCTGCTCAAGATGACACCCAAGTTCATGCAAAATACGTCATATTTTGATCCTGGCAACCAGCTGAAACTTGAAATCGAAAATCATCCTTTGAAAAGCCCGGTTGGGATTGCCGCTGGCTTTGATAAGAACTGCGATGTGCTCAGGCCAACATCGTACGTCTTTGGATTCCTGAACCCCGGCAGCGTTCTCAAAGACCCACATGCCGGCAACTTCCAGAGGCCAAAGAGCGAGGGCACTGTCAGGATTGTAGTTGATGACGAAAGGAAGGCAATAATCAACGCACAGGGATATCCTCACAAGGGTCTCGATTATACGATTGCCAATCTAAGAAAATTCAGAGAAGGTTCAAAAGGCAAGTCCAAGATCCTGCTCAACTTTTCAGGGATCACTGACGTTAATACTGAAGATTTGGTACTTGATTCATGCAAAGAGATTCTAGTGAGATCTGTGCCCTATGTCGACTTTGGATTTGAAGAAAACAGAACTTCGCCAAACACCGATTTCAATAAGCTGCTGCAGACGCCCGAATTTACCAAAAAGGTAATCGATCTAATGAACACGCATGTGCCAGGCAAGGTTAAGGCGTCTAAGATATCACCATACAGCAAACTGCCGCCATCAGATGAAGAAAGGAAAGCCAAGCTCAAATCGATCAAGGTGTTTTATGAAGGTGGCGGGCAGATTGTCACATTAGGCAATACAAGGCCAATTAACACTAACTCTATTACGATTAGTCGAAATTTTGCAAGAGAAGTTGCTGGTGAAAGTGGCATGCCACTTCTTCCTTACATGCTGAAGCTGGTCGAGGATGTGCACAGAGCATTTCCTGAGTTGAAGATAATTGCATGCGGCGGCATTTTTACAGGAGAAGACGCTTGGAAAGCATATGAAAAGGGTGCAACTCTGCTATCGCTCTATACTGCTATTACATTCTATGGTTTTGGCATTGTAAGGAACATCCATGATGTTTTGAAAAGAAAGCTGGGCAATGAAACCCTGCAAGGTTTCATAGAAAAGCGAGACAATCGCCTGCGGTAAATACTAACAGAAACCCTTGCAAAGTATTGGAAACCTTTTAATGCACCTGTAATCACTTTCCTTAAAAGGAGCAGGGATTTAGAGCGTTGGGAAGGCATCCTAAAGTAGTTCTTGCCGCAGACCGCACATTGATGTCCCCTTACAGAGGAATCTCACTTGCATCGTTCTTTGGATGTGCGCCGGCACTGGACTTTAATAGGGATCATAATTCTTTCTGGTATTATGTCATGCGCAATCAGGTCACACCAAGAATCCTTTTTGATTTTATTTGTAATCCTATTGACCACACGAACGGCGTTGCTAATTACGCTCCTTACGGGTTAAGGAAGGTTGAAGCCGCGCTCTTGAGGGATGGCTACAAGCCGGAGGACGTCGTCGTTTCCCACCCTGATCACATCGAGAAGTTCATTGGGCCGGAAACTGAGGTGGTTGGGACCTACGAAATGGATCCGCTTGGCATGGGCCCGGTCACGATGACGTTCACCTACGGCCGCAAACAGATGTCCTATGATGAATTTTATAACCGCGAGTTACACATGAGGATCAATGCTGCCAAGGCTAGGACAGGAAGCAAGGCCAAAGTGATTGCTGGCGCTTCTGGCACATGGCAGTACAACTATGACCCAGCCAAGATAGAGGAGTACGGCCTTTACGGTATAGTTGAGGGCGATCTTGGAGGCATCGGCCCAGAGCTCGATGGAGCGGCAGGCGCGTTCTTTGATGCGCTCATTGCAGGCGAGTGCGATACTGCTAACAATCCATTCAAAAAAAGCCAATTCAAAGTTGAGATCAAGGAGTTTGTCAGAAATGACAAAACATTCCACGGCAGGTTCATCCATTACTGGAACGAGCCGTCCGTCAGTGAGATTCCAACGATTGTCAACCCCAGCATGCATGGCATGGTCGAGGTTATGCGTGGGTGTGGGCGCGGCTGCAAATTCTGCGATGTAACACTGAGACCGCTTAGGTATTACCCGGTTGAAAAAGTACAAAAGGAAATAGAGGTGAACATGAAGTACGGCGGAGTAAAGAATGCCTGGATCCATAGTGATGACATTTTCGTCTACGGTCTTAACCCAAGGACAACAAAGAACATGCAGCCAAACAGAGAAGCTCTGGAAGAGCTTTTCAAAGGCATCATGGCAACTGGCATTGAGCACACAAATCCAACTCATGGGACACTTGCCGGTGCGATCGCGGATGAGAGACTCATCCCTAATGTATCTAATATAATTAGAGCGAGTCCCGACAACCACATTGGCATACAATGTGGCTTTGAGACTGGCAGCATCAGGCTCATTGGTAAGTACGCGGATCGCAAGCTTGCTCCCTACAAGCCGCAAGAATGGCACTGGCTGGTCAAGACGGCTATCAAGACGCTGAACGAGAACTACTGGGTGCCTGCATTCACGCTCATTATGGGTCTTGACAACGACGAGACACCGGAGGACAGCTGGGAGACCATAAGGCTCATACACGAGATCGAGACAGAGCAGCCAGAGAGCAAGTTCACCACGACTCCACTTACTTTTGTGCCTATTGGGCTCCTTGAGAAATCAAACTTTTACGACATTGGCAACACAATGGATCCAGCTAAACTGGGTGTTATGTACAAGACCTGGCAGCACAACTTTAGGTACGGTATCCAAAAGTTCATGAGCAAGGTAGGGCGGGACAACCCGATAAAGAACTGGTTCTTCGCACAGCTGGCAGCGACTCTTGGAGGTGTGCCACTCTCTGCCATGGAGAGATTTGCAAGGAAAAAGAGCCCTGACCACGAACATGTTATTGAAAAGATAAAGGCAAAATACTGGTAAAAGGAAAAGATTGGTATTCCAGGATCTGAGATAGATAGGCAAATCGGAGTGCTGACAGATTTATTGTAACCGAAAACACTGTCAATATAGGCAATATGCTCAGTCTGGTTAGACTCCAGCAGCGAAATAAGAGGAAAAGGCATCTTTTGAAATGATGTCGAAATCTAACAAACTCTTGTCTGTTTTAATTTTGTTTTAACTCTAATCTTACGATATAAAAAATGACAGATCAGCTCTGCTAATGCGCCTTTTTCCTATTTTCTCCTCGCCGTTTCGGTTCCGCTCTCTTCAGTTGCACCTGTGTTTCTGCCTGTTGTTGATGGCGCTGCTCCAGGTGTTGTTGTTTGTCCAGAGCCGCCTTCTTGCATTCTGCCAAATGTCTCCCTTGTGGTCTGCCCAAAGATCCTTGCGGTATTTGATGTTATTCTTGCTACTTCTTTAGAATTTTGTCTTGCATAGTTTGTAGTTGCTCTAGTGGCTTCAATTCCTGCAAACATCATGTTAGTGGCCATGCGTGTACCTGCTGCTAGCGAGTCAGTCATTGCACTTATCCCCCTTGCGTAAATGTCTGCTATATCCCTAGGCGACACTCCCATCCACGACCACCAAGGCTGCTGCATCACACCCATCCAGTAGTAGCCGCTGGCGTTACCACTACTACCACCAGTTCTCTCTGCAAACGGAATCCATGCCGACTGCATTGAATTGATTACTTCTTTTTGTGAATCTAAAAAGTTATCTGCGATTTCGCGCGTCGCCTCGGCTGTTTCATTCTGGAAATCAGTAACAGTCTGAGAATACCTTGGAGTCTCCCTTCGTATCTCCTCTATCGTCTTGCGGATGTTATTCTTTGTTTCATCGATCGATCTGTTGATCGCTTCGTGCTGTTGTCTTTGCGAATATTCTGCCCGTTCACGTTCCTCTCGTCTAGACATGCCATGTCGATGGCGGTTAAAATATATAAACAGATAACTGCATCTCTGCACTAGTAATGCGTCTCTGTATCGAAGACAGGGAAAAATAGCTCTAAAAGCTTAAGATTATGAAATGCCTCTTTGAAAGAATGCGTGAGCCTCTATGGACACCGAGGCTCACGTTTGATCGCATCCTTGCCAGCTGGTTCCGCCTCTGGAGTCAGCTGGCAGGTTTGGTTAGCCGTTCGAAGCTATCATTATTATGCGTTTCACGCCATCTTGTATGATATAACGCAGACCTGATACCAGGTATCACACAACATGCCTCTACGTTTCTACTCTAGGATAATGCATATCGTTCATGGTACAGGAGTTGCCGTCTCACGATAGATCATAGAAGGGAACATGGGACCGTTCTTTTTCCTGTTTGCAAATGTCGATAAAGTGTAATGTTCTAAACGTCTTGAGACGATGGTTAGGATGATGGATCGTATAATGGAGACTCTTTATTTATGAGGAATACCAATTTTAAATTATGACGTCGCGGATTTTTGGAGAAAAGCAAGAGATTGCTAGAAAGCATTATCATCTATATGATGACAAGACAATCGAAAACATGAGGCAGTATTTCAAAGTGGAACACGACTATGACGCATTGTTGAAGTATATAAGGCGGAATAGAAT
>JALZFN010000107.1 GCA_030861545.1 Thermoproteota archaeon
TGCTACTACTACTAATGTCACTTCCACTCACTGTGTTATTGCTAGAAGGTGCACTAAGGCTAGTACGCGTCAGAGGAGGAACCGAAGATCCTGGCACACTTTGGGAGGAGGATGAACTAGTAGGCAAAACGTTCAAACCTGACTGAGGCGCTTCAGGTGATACCTGTATACCGAGCACTTGATTCAGAATCCTCCGGTTCCCGTACGCATCGTTGTATGATATTTGTATGTTCAAAGCTGTGAGTGTCCCGGCAGCTGTGTCTGCAGGAAAGATTGTAGGTCCTATTTCTTTTGTTTCGTTTGCGCCTATGAGGCCAATATTAAATGTAGGTGAGCCGACAAGAACCATTGGGGTTGGGGAGGATGATGGGGACAGCGGTTGCTGTGCTGGCGTAGAGGTTGTACCTCCCGCGCTATTGTTATTGTTAATACCGCTGCTGCTACTGCTTCCATCTGCTATACTTTGAGCAGCAGATGAAGAAACTACAGCGTTAGATGTCAGTACATTTACTACTACTCCTGTAGCAATTGCTGATCCATTATTCGTGATTTCTACTTTCAACGGATTGACAACGCCAGGTTTCACACTTACCATATGAGATAAGCTAGGCCCTATTCCCTGCGTACTCGTTCCAGAGGGTGGGGCCACAACTGTAGCAGCACTTAAAATAACCCTGCCACTTAGTCTGAATGGAATGTCCAGCGTGGTTGATCTAGTATCTTCATCCTCCTGCTCCGCCACCTTAAAATAGCGTATTCTTAGCTCACCAGTATATTCTCTACCTACTTGAGAATCATCTGTTACTTCCACCCGAAAGTATAGGGTAAAGGTCTGGCCTGCCTTCACTACTCCATTATAGCTTGCTAAAGCGGTATCAGAATCTACATCTTCCGGAGTAACAAGAGCCCTGAAGCCGGATGGCAAGTCAAGTGACCCGCTAATGCTAGTTGCGTCTGCGAAGCCTCGGTTTCTCAGAACGACTGCGAGGATGGCTTCTCCTTCCCCTGGCTCTACTTCTTGCTTTATTGCTGGTGGTAATGGCTGCGCAGTTGTGCTCTCAGAAGAGGTGCTCGCAATGACCCCTCCCAATGAAGTATAATCCGTCCAAAATGAGTCCACAAATGTAAACCTGACAGGGCCGGCAGACTGCTGATCAGAGGTATTGCTGTCTCCACTTGCGGCTGGCGCGGTCGAGGCAGCAAAGTCGGGCTGCGTTTGCTGAGGAGGCGGCTGATTTTCAGGCTGCGTTTGCTGAGGAGGCGGCTGATTTCCCTCACTTGTGGTATCAGCTGTTGGAGCAGCAGGAGATGAGAGCTCATCACCACTAATGAGGTCTTCAGGATGCCCAACTTGAATATTTTTTTTAAGATCATCCGATAAGTTAACTCGGCCGTCCTCAACTTGAATATTTTTTTCTTGACCATACGCCTTGTTAGCAAATGGCAAATCTGTCGTATAGGAATAATATTGGATGAACCCGGAAATTAAAAGTGCAATACAAGCCAAAGATCCAACACAATAACGGTTATTATTACCGATTCTTTGCGTAGAAATCATTAAGACCCCCAAACATTGATTCCTCTTACAAGAACCACTGACTGATTAACTGTCATAGAGCAATAAAAGCATAAGCATAATACGCTCACGTATGCAGTAGCAATTACGCCATATCTAAATACGGGTTAAAATAATCTAATATGTTCCGATGAAGAGGGAACTTGACAATCAAAGCATTCATTCTTCCTACCAGCATGATCCCAGAAAAGAGGAAAATATAGCATTGCACGTAAAAAAACTCCTGAAGGTATACGATTCTGCTGCTGGAAGAGTCATAGCCCTAAGAGATGTCACTTTCAAAGTGAACAAAGGTGAGTTTCTAGCCATCGTCGGACCTTCTGGAAGCGGCAAGTCAACGCTTTTGAACATGATCGGCGCCTTAGACAGACCAACTTCTGGAAGAGTTTTCATCGGAGGTGTCGATACTTTCTCATTGAGCGATTCTGAAATTGCTACCATAAGAAACAAAATGATTGGATTTGTATTTCAGTCTTACAATCTAATCAACAGAACTACGGTTCAAAAAAATGTTGAACTACCTGGGATAATTAAAGGCATGAGTGGAAGCAATCGTATTCGGCGCGCTAAAAAGCTTCTTGAAATGCTGGGAATAGGAGATAAAGCCAATTACCGGCCCTCTAACCTAAGTGGAGGTCAGCAGCAACGGGTTGCAATAGC
>JALZFN010000108.1 GCA_030861545.1 Thermoproteota archaeon
GTTGACTGGATAGCCCAAACACTGAAAACCTATCGGCAATAGCTCAATACTGTTTTTAGGCCCAATTACGGCCTGATAGAAGCGTCAAAAGCAGCTTGACATGTCGGGAGAAGTATAGGTTTATTGAAAATATTCTCCTGCCTTGTAATCGAAGCTGGGCTTGGATATGTGTGTGCCTGCTTTGGAGCTAATCTAAGCCTTTGGCATGGCTAAGCCCCCCATAGTTAAGTTTTTGAGATGCCCTGGCGTATATAAGATAGCGAGAAATGGGCCTGGATCTCAAACCCCTGGTGACCCCTCGGCCCCTTAGGTTATCCGAGCTGGCAAACAAGGTTGTTGCAATTGATGCTTACAATACAATATACCAGTTCCTCAGCATTATAAGAGGGCCCACAGGGGAACTGCTTACAAACAGCAAAGGAGAAGTAACGAGCCATCTGAGCGGGCTCTTCTACAGAAATGCTAATTTACTAATCGACAATATCAAGCCTGTTTACGTTTTTGACGGCAAAGCAAATGAACTGAAGAGGGCAGAGATCGAGCGCAGAACTAAACTCAAAAAAGAGGCGGCACAAAAGTACAGACTTGCAATTGAGGAAGGCAGGATGGAGGATGCACGTAAGTACAGTACCCGCACGGCGGTCTTAACTGACATGATGGTCGAAGATTCGAAAAAATTGCTGTCGTATCTTGGGATTCCCTATATTCAGGCACCCTCAGACGGCGAATCGGCGGCCTCTTACCTTACAAAAAGTGATTTGGCTTTTGCGGTAGCAAGCCAAGATTACGATTCAATATTGTTTGGAGCCAAAAAGCTGGTGCGCAATCTAGCGATCACTGGGAAGCGCAGGGTACCAAGCCGTAACACCTACATCGAAATCGAACCTGAAATAATTGAACATGACAAGGTGTTATATGAGACTGGATTGACGCATGAGCAGCTAGTGGATGTCGGTATATTAATCGGCACTGATTTTAACCCTGGTGGTTTTCCTGGTATTGGGCCGAAGACTGCAGTCAAATTAATCAAGGATTATGGTAGGCTGGAAGATATTGACAAAACCAAGAGCCTGCTTCCACAAGTGCCATACCAAGCCATACGCGATATCTTCCTCAATCCCGAAGTGCCACAGATTGACAAGATTGAGTTCAGCGCCGTTGATCGTCAGGCCGTACTTGATTTTCTGTGTGTGAACAAGAGCTTTTCAACAGATAGAGTAAGCACTACACTTGACAAGTTGCAAAAGTCCATTGCAACTCGCAGCCAGTCGCTTGAGCAGTGGTTTGGATGAGAATTTGAATGCCAAATGCACTTTCATTACTTTTGAGGAGCAGTAGGCCAGATTGCTACTATTTGCATATTCATGAGCTCGCGTAGCCGACATGATATAGAAGACTACTTCTGATTTACGACAACAATAATTTTCTACAGATCAAGAAGGAACCTTACTGTGATCATTCCCTTTTCCTCTTTGATCTCCATTTCGTGGTACGTCACTGCCTTGATCTCCACTTTGTAGTGGTGCCGGTCCAGGTCAAGCGGCTCTCCTTTTGTCGTCCCTTCAAGTGAATAGCCGTTGTTATGCTGGTGTATCTTGATAGAAAATTGAGACAAAGCTATTCCATCTGCAACAAGCAGAAGCATCACTTTATCCAACCAATTAAAGAGCAGCGAATAAAGGTCATGGCCTTTGGCATGAATCCTAATCTCTTTTTCGGGTCTTACCGTTTTCAAGTCGATCATGGTGTCACCGAGGCCTTTGGCAGCGTTTTCGAACGCTTCCTCAAGCGTAGTCCCGGAGGCTTCTATAACGGCGTCTGTCATATGATCGAGGAACCTGTAGCTGCCTGCCAATACAACTATGACCTAGTGAGAGCTATTTATTGCGTTATCTGATGTAAAAATATCGGAAAATCTAAATGCTAATGCACCGCGGCTACTAATGTGGTAAATTTAGAGGTACCGCGTGGCATGAGGGATCTTGATCCTCAAGAGTATGCGAACATAGATTATGTTCGCGATAGGTTCTTTGAAATCGCGCGGCTCTTTAACTTCCAGCTCACGGAACCATCTCCCCTTGAAACACTGGACACACTAGAGGCTAAGAGTGGTACCGCGATCTCGAGCGAAATTTATGCTTTCAAAGACAAAGGGGGAAGGGACATCGCGCTCCGTTTTGATTTGACCATCGGCTTAACTCGATACGTTGCATCAAGGCGCGACCTAAAAATACCTGTCAAGTTAGCTGCGTTTTCTGGCGTTTGGCGGTACGACGAGCCTCAGGCCGGGCGCTACCGGTACTTTAACCAGTGGGATATCGAAGTATACGGACCATTCACCCAAGAATCAGATGCTGAAATAATTGAGTTCATTTACAGGTTTTTTGAAGCGCTGGGTCTAAAGGTCACAATTGAGATAAATGACAGACAACTACTTGAGCAATACATCACAAAAAAACTTGGCATTTCTAGCCAAGAAACCGTGATTGAAATGTTGCATGCAGTAGACAAGGTACCAAAAAAGGGGGTGCAGAGCGTGCTTGCAGAATACAAGGACAAAATAGAGCTATCAAAACTGCAGGCACTTATGGGTGTGTCATCAGTAAAGGGTAATATAGACCAGGTCGCAAGCAAGGTCGACGTAAACGGGCTTAACAGCTGGCAGCAGTTGATCGGTTTGATGGACTCGCTCAATGCAAGGATGGTACAAGGAGCCCGCATTAATCTCGGCATAGTGCGCGGCCTTGATTATTACTCTGGAATTGTCTTTGAAGCATTCGACGAGTCTACTAATTCCAGCGCGCTTGTTGGAGGAGGCAGGTATAACAAGCTCACTGAAGCATTTGGCAGAAAAGACATTGGAGCCACAGGCGCTGCAGGCGGAGTTGAGCGGATAGTGATGGCCCTTCAGAAGCATAACATATTGAAGCAACCGAAAAAACAGCTTGTATATGTTGCAAATACCTCAGATGATCTCAGAGCAAAAACACTTGAGCTCGTTTCTTATTTGCGTACGGGCCGCATCCCTGTTGATTACGATATACTTGGGCGGGCTCTCAGAAAACAGCTCAACGATGCGTCCAATAAACGCGCTGAATTTGTAGTTATTGTAGCTCCAAATGAAATCCAAGCAGGTCAAGTGATTATTCGATCTATGAATGATGGAGCTGAAAGCAAGTACTATGTACGCAGTCTGAAAGAAACGCTTAGCAAAATGCTCAAAGCTTAATCGTCGCGACGCTTTTCATCTTAACCATGCCGCTTGGCTTTTTCTCATACACCACCCTGACTACCAGGTCTGGCGGATCATAGCTTATGTATAGGTCTCCAGTGCTCAATTGCTGGATGTCATAGTTAATCTCAATTTTGTCATGCTGAATACCAATTTCTACGAGCCTTTCCCTTGCTGTAGCCGTGAGCTCTTCGTCTGAAGTATTGGGCGCCAGAAACGCTTTAGTGTACGAAGCATTTGTCAAATACTCCTTTAGGTTTCTGCTCTCCAATTACAATTTCCAGCTAGAAAGCGAGTATTATAACGTTTCCAGACTGGCATGGAAGTATATCGATAACCTCAAGGAACAACTGCAGGTTCAACCAGCTGCTTTTTTTTGGAGGCATCAAAGAAAAGATTTTGTCGGTGTTGATTATATCATCTTCATCCCGTTGGAGATTGATCAACAATTAAACACAGAACAAAATGGAGAATTTCGGGCATTGGTCTTCCATGGCAGAGAAGATGATAGTCTTTGGCACTAGTTTGGCTGCAGATTGTTGAGCCTGTAGCAAGAGAAGCCTATCCTTAAACACTGTCTATCTTGCTAAAGCTAGCAAACTTTTTCTCACAGACTATCATATTTTTTATTGCATACGTAATTTTTTCCTCATGTATACGGTCAATCCTATTATTGATAGACCCACAAAAATCTTGTTTACCTGCTGTTGACTTTATTCTAAAAATCACTAAATTTGCTGCTCTGCTTCTGACTGTAAGGCATTACTATCATTATTGCTATCCGCATACAGAGAAGATGTTACTGCCATAACATATTGGTAGTCTCTCCACTAGAGAGATGTCTATCCTATCTTCTCTTGAAAGAAGTTAAGCAGAATTGGCTAGCTTTAAAACTGACAATCGGACTTGCCTTACATTTAGATCATCCTCCAGTTGAACTATGCTCCTATAGTAGTAGAATAGATCGATGCTCGTGCAATGAGTCGTAAAAAAAGCATAAAATCCTGCTTTGCTAGCAGATTGAGCGTTAAAAGCCCAGTATCAAAATAAATTTCGCTACTAAGAGAACTGCAATGGAGAAGCGAAATAACATCCTCCATTCTTATATTTATCAAATTATATGCGGAATGTTAGGAGAATTGCTCTAGAGTCTTCCTACTAGTTTGTCTATACACAAACATTATTTATTGAAATGGGCTAATGCTTTCAGAAAGTATGATATCCTCGAAAGAAAAAAGAGCGTCCTCGTTTACAATACTCGTCGCAACATCATTGATAGCAACACTTTTTGTTGCATCACTCTCCTATCATGGTCTCCCTCAAGCGCTAGGCCAAGGATTAGCGGTAAACCCGGCGACAACGCAACTAATTAGCCAGACGGCTTCTCAGGTGGCGCGTGCCCAAGGTGTAGATAGTGCACAGGTAAATCAAGTGCTGCAGCAGATAGCCGTCCAGATTTCCAACGCCTCAGGCCCTGTCGCTTCAATACAAGCCATTGCCCAGATATCTGCTCAGGTAGCGATAGATGGCGGTCAAGGCCCTGTTTCGCAAGCATTGGCTCAATTTGCACGCCAGCAAGCATCCGGCCAGAATGTTGACCAGTCTATTGTACAGGTAGGCCAACAAGTCGCACAAGGGGGAAATGTATCTCAAGTAATTGTCCAGGTCGCCCAACAATCAGCTCAGCCTCAAGGAGGGCAATTATCTGCAAACCAACAAATAACACAAGTAGCACAGCAGGTAGCCCAAGGAACTAATTCTGACCCAGGGCAGGTAACGCAGGTTCTGCAACAGATAGCTACCCAAACAGCTGAACAAGGTGGAAACGCTGATCAAACGATTACTCAAATTGGTCAACAAGTTGCTGAGAATCCTCAAGGCCCAGTATCACAATCAATAGC
>JALZFN010000119.1 GCA_030861545.1 Thermoproteota archaeon
ACACAACTCTATCCAGAAATACAGTCTTCTATCGTTCTGCCAGAAGGAGAAGAGGGACGAGAGATGGTGACAGAAGGAGCTGTTACACCTCCTGCCTCTGCAACAGAAGAAAATGAGACAATGGGCGCTAGTGCAGCGGAGGCTTTTTTCCTTATTCGAGTAGTCTCGTCTCACATTGCAGTAACACTATCGCTGTGAACTTATGAAATAGTAGGAGCACATGCGAAAGCGGAAATTTAACACCTATAAACGATTAAGCCTCTGGATAGCCAAGATAGATACGCAAATTATAGTTTCAGTATGAACTTGTATTTGCTAGTGACACATTAAAAACTACAAGCTCAACTGTGCTGAGTCTTGACAAGTTCAGAAATAATAGGGGCTGCGTCGTACACGGCGTATTTCTCAACAGCAGATCGATCCCTGGTATAAGTATGCCCATAGACATCAATCCAGAGATTATCCTTGCAAACTAGAACGGAGTTGTTGTGTCGTCATATCACAATGCAAGTACTTTCAGCTGTTGTATCATTTCTTGTGCGTAGTCAAATCCCTGCTGCCAGAACTCTTCTTTTGAAATGTCAACACCTGCTTCGTTCAGAAGCTCTTCTGGCTTCCTTGAGCCGCCTGCAGACAATATCTTAAAATATTTGGGGACAAATGATGATCTGCCTTCAAGCTTATACTGCTTGTATAGAGACAGGACAAGCAAGTTGCCAAATGAGTAAGCGTAGGTGTAAAACGGCGTGTGGTAAAAGTGAGGGATGTATACCCACTCCCATTCAAAATCGGATGATACTGCTATAGAGGTACCAAACTGCTCCTTGAGATTGTCTAAATATATTTTTGCGACTGAATCAATGGTAACATTATTTTCGCCTATCATCTTGTGCGCATCAATTTCAAAGATCGTAAAGTACGCTTGACGCATTATTGTCGCATACATATTGTCGATCTGTTCTGCCAGCAAAATTCTCTGTTCCTTTTTTGACATCTGTTCTGCCAGCTTTTCGTTAAGTAACATCTCTGCAAATACAGAGGCAGTTTCTGCAAGAGGCAGGGGTGCATGAGAAACCATGATTGGCATGTCAGAAGCGAGCATGCTGTGTATTGCGTGGCCAAACTCGTGGGCAAGAGTATACACATCTCTGGTCAGTCCATCAAAGTTCAAGAGCACATAAGGTGTCATCTTTGGGATCACAGTATAGCAGAACGCGCCGCCGCGCTTTGCTCTTCTTATTTCAGAATCAACATGGTGTTCGGTAAACACTCGCTCGGCTAGCTCACGGAACTGGGGGTCAAAGTCGCCAAAGGTATTCAACACGTTCAGAACAGCTTTGCCGTAGGAGAACTTTTTGCTGTCAGATGCTTTATTTGATATGGGGGCATAGAGATCGTACCGGCGCAGCTTCTTCATTCCAAGCATCTTGGCTTTTTCTACGAAATAATCCTGAAATATGGACGCATTTTTCCTGCATGTCGCTAGCAGTGCATTGACAGTTGCATCATCAAGATTGTTGGTTATGTTGCGAACTGAAATTGGAGATTTGTAGCCGCGCATCAAAACTGCCTCATCACGCCACTCGATGACAATATTCTGGTAGATTTCGCCCAGCACGCCACTGTTCTTCTTGTAAACCTGCAATAAGGATCTGTAGGCTGCTTCTCTTGTATTATAATCAGGGCTTCTGACAAGCGACACTAGCTTTTCCTTATTATCAAATTTTTTCTCGATTGTCCTTCTGCCCCGCCGAAGCTTCATAGTAAATTCAAAACCACTTGTCATCTTGTCATATATCTTGACAAGGGCTCCGATCCCAGTCACTTCAAGAGTATTGATTATTTTTTCCTCTGGCTCGCTCAGCGAATACTTTGCTACTAATCGTTTATGGCGGAGGTATTCCTGATACACCCATGGAATAGCATCTATCAACCTGCTTGCGTTTTCGTGATCGAGCTGTTTTTTGAACCATAGATCAAAGAATAACATCCTGTTGTTGATTTCCGACGTCAACTTTTCCATCTTGGTAACGAGGGCTGATGCCTTATTTGATGACGTGTCAGCGTAGTAGGATAGGTAGGCATGGCCACTTGCAATTGACACCTTTTCAGCGATGCTTTCAGCCCTATGAATAAGCTCTTCAAACTTTTGCGGCGAAATATTGGGAGATAGGACCTCCCTGCTCGCTTCAAATTGCACAAGCTGCTCTTCAATTGAGCTTAAGAACCGGCTAAATTCCTCACTAGAAGGGTCTTTGACCAGATCAGTTAGGTCCCATCGTCCTACGTTCATATCGACGTAGCTAATATTCATATGAATTATAGGCACTTACGACCTTGCTGTCACATATGTATCTTGTTGAGTATGAGGTAAACATTTGCGACCGAAAACAGCTATATGGGATCTTGTTATCCTTGCCGCTTACTTTGTATTCCTGGAGCAGATTTGGAAGAGAGGCAGAATATGTGGTAGCGCTATACTTAAAGTCGTCAGGATGGAA
>JALZFN010000131.1 GCA_030861545.1 Thermoproteota archaeon
CCGACATGCCATAAACCTGCGTCAGCTCAAGAAGCTTTGCTCTGGCTTCATTGAATTTGCCAGACATTGCAAGGCGCAACACTTCCCCCACCCTTGCCCTTCCTGAGAGGCCCACGGCTGATGTAACACTTACGATAGATATTGAGCCCGTGCCAGCTGCAGCTTGCATGATGTTAATGGAGTGGCGTAGGTCGCCACCAGTAGCGTCGTATATCTGAGCAAGAGCATTTTCTTCATATTTCACCTTCTGTTTTTCGCAGATCATTTTCAGATGGGCGATAACATCCTCCTTTGGCAAGCGTGTAAACCTGAATACTACACACCTGCTCTGTATCGGCTCAATTATTTGAGACAGATAATTACAAATAATAATAAAGCGTGTTGTCCTTGCGCTGTCTTCAATTATCCGCCTGAGCGCAGTCTGAGCCTCAGAGGTCATTTCGTCAGCTTCGTCAAGTATGATTATCTTGGGCTTACCAAACTCTCTGTCATCTGCCAGCTTGATTGAAGCCGCAAACTCTTTTACACGCTCGCGCACCATCTTGATGCCGCGCTCGTCTGATGCATTAAGTTCGAGTGTGTTCTTGCTCCATCCTTCTCCAAGGAGCTCCCTTGTAATGCAAAGTGCGGTGGTCGTTTTACCTACTCCGGCAGGCCCAGAGAACAGCATGTGGGGTATATCTGGGCTTTTAATCAGGTTGCTTATGCCCTTGACTATCTCCTTCTGATCAACCACTTCGCTTAGTTTTTTTGGCCTGTATTTCTCAGACCACATGAGATTTGCCAAATCTGTTTTTTTGGCCGACTCTATCATGGAGCGTTTTTCACTCAAGTAATTAAACCATTAATAGGTTGCTATTCTTGTCTCACCATCCAAAATTTTCTATAAAAACATCTAGAAGCTATAGCTACTAGCTTTACAAAAGCTGTCCTGATGCGATATATAATAGGTACTTCTTTCTTAAAGCTCTCCAACAATGGAGAATGGTACTAGCTCAGGATCAAGGATTGAATCTATTCAAAATATCTACCAGCTGGGCTACATGATGGAGGAGGTCAGGGTGTCATATAAAAAAGATGCCAAGATGATTGTTGGTAACATTGCGATTGATGCAAAGGAAGGCGACATGTCCTCTCTTCAGCGCTGGATTGCTAAGATCCTTGTCGAGCAGGGTGCCGTAGAGATCCAATCAAATGATATCAGCAGCTACATATCACGGACAATTAACCGCGAACGCATTGCAAAGCCTCATGACCTGTCTGGTGTAGATATTGACTTTTACGTCAGGGTTAACGAATATCTTGAAGGTCTCAGGGACCGGGAGCGAGAAAACCTGATCGTTTCGTTAAATACATTTGTAGCCTCTCGCCTTGAAAAAATAGTAAAGCTGGCAGCCGCATCGCCGCTTTCAGGGGAGCTTGAAGCCAGGCTCGCTGCAGAAGAAAAAGAGCTTTACATTTTGATAAGCAATATTTCAACAAAATTCAAAAAAGGGGTACTAAAGAAGTATGGCTGAGCAGCAGCAGACCGCAGCAGCTCTTGCAAACGATCTTGAAAAGTTCCTTAAGGCATTCAAAGACCGCGAAAGCAATTACAAGTATTTTGACAAGATAAATAACATGATGGCATCAGGTGCCCTGTCGCTTATAGTAGACTATATTGATCTTGATTCTTACAGCCCCGTCCTTGCCAAAGAGATAACACACAAGCCAGATGAATATCTCGAGGCGTTCAATGAAGCAGTACTATCAGTTCTGCGCGAGATCCATCCTGACTATGAACAGGAGATCCGTGACAAGATCCGCGTCAGGATAGGCAACTATACTGTGCAAAAGGGCCTGCGCGAAATAAATGCCGACTTAATAGACAAGCTTGTGAGCATCTCTGGCATGGTTGTGCGCTCGTCGGAAGTCAAACCACTTGCAAAGAAGGTCGCATACAGATGCACGAACTGTAACATGGTAACTGAGGCTCAACTTAAAGGTCTTGTGATGAAAAAGCCGCTCAAATGCCATACATGTGCTGAAAAAGAACTTGAAATGGATCCGGAGAACAGCGTATTTATCGACTTCCAGATGGTGCGTCTGCAGGAGCTGCCCGAAGACCTGCCTGCCGGCCAACTGCCGCATTACATCGAAGTCACTGTCATGAGCGACCTTGTAGACCAGTGCCGTCCTGGCGATAGAATCATACTCACAGGCATCATCAGAATAGAGCAGGAGCAGTTAGTGCCACAATCCAAGACTAGCCTCTTCCGGCTTCGTATGGAAGGAAACAACATTGAGTATCTGGGTGGCAGGGCAGGAAGCAAGGACACAAGATCAATTGAGAGAATTACGATAAGCACTGAGGACGAGCGACAAATAAGGACCATAGCAAGTAAGCTAGATGCTTACGAGAAGCTGATCTCCTCTTTTGCACCCCACATTTATGGTCATGAGCCGATCAAGGAAGCAATACTGCTGCTGATCGTGGGGTCAGTAACAAAGAGGCTCGACGATGGCTCGACTAGAAGGGGTGACATAAATGTACTTTTGGTAGGTGACCCAGGTACGGCCAAGTCAGAAATGCTAAAATTCACTGCCAAGATTGCTCCACGAGGTCTGTACACTTCCGGAAGAGGGTCGACAGCAGCGGGCCTTACAGCTGCCGTCATCCGCGACAAGTCCGGAATCATGATGCTCGAGGCCGGCGCCGTCGTATTGGGAGATCAGGGAATCGTATGCATCGACGAATTTGACAAGATAAAACCAGAAGACCGTTCCGCGCTTCATGAAGTAATGGAACAGCAGACTTGCTCAGTGGCGAAGGGAGGCATTGTCGCTACACTGAATGCAAGGACGTCAATCCTATCTGCAGCAAATCCAATATACGGCAAGTATGACCCCTATAAGAACATCACAGAAAACGTCAATCTGCCAGTGCCGCTGCTGACGAGGTTTGACCTGATATTCATAGTCAGAGATAGTCCAGACAAGGAAAAGGATAG
This sequence comes from Thermoproteota archaeon, assembly GCA_030861545.1. GTDB lineage: Archaea > Thermoproteota > Nitrososphaeria > Nitrososphaerales > Nitrososphaeraceae > Nitrososphaera. The sequence continues at coordinate 2,991 of JALZFN010000131.1, forward strand.
CCTTGTCGCAAGCCATATCTTGGAAATACACCGCGACACAGAACACGCTGCTAGGCCTGTGATTGACATTGATCTTTTCAGCAAGTATCTGTCGTATGCAAAACAGATTGAGCCAACACTTACGCCGGAAGCAATTGATATCATACGCGATTATTATATGGACATGAGACGAGTTGAGTCAGAGGGGATGATAACTGTAACTCCAAGGCAGCTTGAAGGCCTGATCAGGCTTGCGTCTGCGCGCGCAAGGTTGCTGCTGAAGGATACGGTAGACGCGGAGGATGCCCAGCGCGCAATATATCTTGTAGATCAGATGATGAGAACCGCCGGCGTCGACGTTAACACAGGCAAGACTGACCTCGGCGTGTTGTATGGCAAGCCCCAGAGCGTTGTTTCAAAGGAAAAGACATTCATGGAAGTGTTCAGAGGACTTACGGGTGCCGAGAACAGTGATGTGGAAGATAAGGCGCTTGTAGACGAACTGATCAAGACTGGCAAGTTCACTGATGAAGAAGCAAGGAAATATATTCAGAAGTTTAACCGAGAAGGCCAGATATTTGAAAGAAAGCCTGGCTATTGGGCGAAGGCGTAAATGCATTTTTAAAATAGCTGGCTTGCTTAGATTCTAAAGTGTCAGAAGCTCTAACCGACAGTTCAATCAGAACCCTCCTTTCTTACCTTGGTTACTCTTCGCTCTATCCGCCCCAGGAAATGGCCCTGACTCGCGGCATATTGGAAGGCAAGAGTGTGCTCATGACCACGCCAACTGCCAGCGGCAAGACGCTTATTGCAATGATGGCAATACTCAAGGCAGTACAGAGGAGTAGTAAAGCCATCTACCTCACGCCGCTTCGTGCTCTGGCAACTGAAAAGTATAACGACCTGAAGGTGCTTGAGAAGCTAGACTTTGGCAGAAAGATCAAGGTGATGCTGGCTACTAGCGACTATGACTCGCCTGGAAAGGAACTGGCTGCAGCAGATGTTATCATTCTTACAAATGAAAAGATGGATACCCTATTTCGCCATAATTCTCAATGGCTTGATGACGTAGGGCTCTTTGTGTCTGACGAAGTTCACCTTATAGGCGATAGAGACAGAGGCGCTACACTTGAAATGATGCTTACGAAAATATGCAAGCACTACCCGCAATCACAAGTAGTGACACTTTCTGCTACAGTAGCCAACTCTGATGAGATATCTAACTGGCTTTCCTGCGAGCTTGTAGAAAGTGACTGGCGACCCACAAAGCTAATAGAGGGGGTATACGAGCACGGCATAGTCCGAATGAACGACGGCACTACCTTAAGAATCAACAACCGCTCCGGCATATCATCTGCAGTTGACCTTGCCATTGACTCTCTCGATGGGGGTGGGCAGGCAATCATATTTGCAGAAACGAGGAAGCGCGCTAGTTCGCTTGCTGCCAAAGCCGTGGAGGGGGTATACAAGCGGCTAGACAAAAAAGCAAGAGATCTCGCAGCTCAGACATCATCTGAAATCCTAGCTAGAGGAGATGACAGCGAGCTTACAAAGACATTAGCGAAACTTGCGTCAAAGGGGGTGGCATTTCATCACGCTGGGCTTGGACCGTCAAGCAGGGAGATAGTGGAGAGCTCTTTTAGGAATGGTGTGATCAAACTGCTGACTGCGACACCTACACTAGCAGCAGGTGTCAATCTTCCAGCAAGGAGAGTTGTGATAGCAAGCATCCTGCGGTACGATTCTGACTATGGTGGGAATGTACCCATCAGCGTCTTGGAATACAAGCAGCTTTGTGGCAGAGCGGGCAGACCGCAGTACGATACGTCCGGCGAGGCTATAATCGTAAATGAGTCAGGTGTAAACGCTGATGAGCTGTATGATCATTATGTGCTTGGAAGTCCAGAGCCACTTCGGTCGCAGTTATCAAGCGACAGTGCTGTCAGGTTTCATTTGCTGTCCACAATTGCAACCTCGCCTGGGATGAAAAAGCCAGAGATCCATGATCTTTTTGCAAGGACACTCTTTGCACGCCAGTATGCAGATGCGACTGTCGAGTTTAAGGTTGAGTCTGCCCTTGAATATTTGGAGCAAGAAGAGCTGGTCAAGTCAAAGAATGAACGCTACATCGCTACAGAGTTTGGCAGGCGTACATCGCTGCTCTATGTTAATCCAATTACTGCTGTCAAATTTAGAGATGCACTCCAAAAGGTTGAGCGAACAACCACTTCCAAACATACACTGGGTTTTCTATATGAGATAGTAAACAGCCCTGATTTTTATCCAAAATTGTCGTTACGAAAAGCGGACTATGAGGAGCTGAGCGTCTTGATACAACATCGTAGTAATGAACTGTTATACCATGTAAGCGAATATGAATGCTCTCGTAGCTTTTGGGCGCTTTCTCTGTGGATAGAAGAGGTGACCGACAGGACGCTTAGCGACAAGATAGGAGTTGAGCCCGGGGACATGCACAGGATAGTGGAGATCGCTGACTGGCTTAGCTATTCGCTATATGAAGTGGCCAAACTGATCCATCGGGAGGATCTTCTTTCAGAACTTCATGGCCTACGTACTAGGATTAGGTATGGCGTGAAGGAGGAGTTGCTGCCACTTGTCGCCCTTGACGGCATTGGGAGAGTAAAGGCTAGGGCGCTCCATAACGCAGGCTTCACTGATGTGGTAAAGATATCCAAGGCTCCACAGGACAAGCTTGCAAATGTGCCCAAGATAGGTCCAAGTACGGCAGAAAAGTTAAAACATCAGTTAAAGAAGAGGCTGGGACAATAGTATCAAATGCTGGACGGGTTTAACCTGATAATATATGGTGCAGTTGTGTCGGCGATTTCCTTCTTTGTTGTCTTATTTATGACACCAGCAGAAATCAGATCGCTGACGGCAAAGGGCAAGGTGGTTCCTGACGCTCACAAGCCGGAAAAGCCTCGGGTTCCACGGCCAGCAGGTCCTGTCATCGCGGCTAGCATTATTGCAGCTGAAATTGTGCTGTTTGTACTGACAATGAATACCGCAGTCCTTGCGATACTTCTTACGACAGCCATTGCCTTTCTCATAGGCTATATCGATGACATCAGGGTAATGCCAGGATGGTTTAAGCCTGTAGCACTGCTGGCGGCTGCCATTCCTTTGGTTGTTCTTGATATCTTTGTAGGCGAAGTATATGGAAATTCACTCAACTTGATATTTGGCAGTGCATACATACCCATACTTCACATACCGCTCATATTTGTCATCATTCCCATTACTGGTAATACTATTAATTCAATTGATGTGCTAAATGGAGTAGCAAGCGGCTTTTTGATAATTGCAACGGTTCCACTTTTGGTCAGCATCGCGATTTTTGGCAGCTCTGAAGTATTCCTTGCCACACTTCCATTATTGTTTGCTACGATTGCATTTTACAAGTACCACAAGTTTCCAAGCAGGATATTTCCTGGCGACTCGGGAACACTGTTGCTTGGCGCAATGTACGGTGCCGTAGCCATCGCAGGCAGCTCTGAAATCATTGGCGTAATTGCACTCTTGCCCGCAGTCATGAACTCATTTCTGTTTCTTGCAAGTGTTAAGCGCATAGTTGAGCACAGGCAGATAAAGATAAGGCCCACGATCTTGACAGACGACTTCAAGTTATCAGCATCCAGTGATAGTACCGCACCAGCGACACTTGTAAGGCTGATTGTTGTAGATAGACCGCTAGATGAACGAGAGGTCGGTTACCAGATATTTAAGCTAGCAATCTTCACTGCACTTTTGGCGCTTGCCTCAGTCGCCATCCAGTACGTTTTCCTTCGGTTGTAATTGAAATGGGGCTTGCAGGTCTATTGCTTTTCATGACTGGAATGTGGGCAATGATACTTGCTGTTGCGGCGTTCCTAGTCGTCTTTGTAGCACCAATAGATGTGTACTTGTTTGGCAATCAAGGTGAGCAATTGACCATATCTGCAGTGCAGGCAGCAATTGCTATAACAGTAATGATCGTGCTTGTTCTTGGATTGAATAGATTAAAGAGGATCTACCTACACAGGAAGCTTCAACAGTAAAATACTACTCTAGAGTAGCCTTCATAACGGTTAATATTTTCCAAAGCGTTTGTTCCTATGAAAGAGTAGAGGATATATAATGTCGATAAATCGGGGAAATGTTTTCGCGTTATTTCTGCTATCCGTCGTAGGACTAGGAGGCGTTCCTAGCGTAGCAGCCAGCCAAAATACATTTCTCAATATCACTGATACTGACATCTTTGATCTCGTTAACAATGCAACAACAAGTGTGACTGAAACAGGAAACGATGACTCCAGTTTTCCAGTCGTCAATGAGAGTAGCATACCGTCCTCTGTGACGACGGCAACAACAAGTAATACTGTCAGGATAAACGAAATCGAGCTCAATCCTACGGGCAGCGATGAGGGGAACGAGTGGATCGAGTTGTATAACCCGACTCAAGATGATATCAATATCAACAACTTTGAGATAGGAACTTCATCCAAATCTGCAACGATCAAGCTGCCGCCTGATGCTATAATAGGGGCTGGCAAAACATACGTGGTGGAGGTTAATCAACAGATGCTGCCAAACACTGTAGAGAGCCTTATTCTTACAGATGCAACAGGTAACATAATAGACATGACGCCATCGCTTGTAGATAGAAGCGATGATGAGCGTACTTGGCAGAGGGTCCCTGATGGCAACAACGAGTGGCAGTTTGTAGAAGATACTCGTGGCAATCTCAATTCTCCTGACAGCGGCCGCAGCACTACATATGATAGCGCGTATTCTGGGTCAGATGCAAAATGCCTTGGGTCGGCAGGCTGTGTCCAAGGTGTCGCGATCAGGATTGTCGACGCAGATACACTCTACGTAGCTGCAAACGGCACTATATACAAGGTGGACCTTGTCCTTGTCAAGGCTCCTTCAAGAACTGAAGAAAGGTTCATCGAATCGACAGCGTTTACCCGCGACTTGTGCCTTGGAAGCACAGTGCTAGTAGATCAGGACGACAAGCTGCTGACATCAAATTCTAGTATCATAGGCGTAGTTTACTGCTCGTCTACTAACCTCAACAATGAGCTTTTGGACAAGAGCTACGCCGAGCTTGATACGGCGCAGTGTGCAACGAGTGAATTTGCCAATGAGCCTTGGGTCAAAGACCACGGCTGCTAGAGTTCTTTTCCTCTTTTAAGGCAGTCGCTGGATTTATCTTAATTGTATAAGCGCGACGTGCTTCGATCACATTGATCTGCTCCTCTAAGAGCTTTTTCATGCCTGCCATGATGTCTTCTTGCCGCTGATATGGCTCCTGGCGTGTCTGTTCCATTAGCCGGTTAAAGTTGCTCACTATTGTGCTTGCCAGCTCAGATAAATTATGGGCGTTTCTGGCTGGGATCGTCCGAAATGTGGCAAGGAAATTCGCCTCTTCTGCTTGCTTGATATTTTCTGCTTGTGCTTCCTTTGCCCGAAGCTCATCTTCCTGTGTAGGATAAGAAGACATAGCTAAAATGTATGCGGATATTACGTTTAATGGTATACGAAGATAATTCTATCGCTTCTATAAAAAGAGAAGATCGCCTCGCATTCTCACCTTGGCCACTGGTGCAATCAGTGACTTTATTTGAGCGCAGCAGTGAAGGAACCTTACGCCTTTGTGTGTGGTCTTGTAGATAAGATTATTGTCGGAGTCTTTCTCTGCATTCAGTAGGCTATGCGACAGCAAAGTGTTGAAGTAATAGTTCATCTGCTCAGAGCTAAGATTTGCATGAGACATTATGTGCGTCTTTTTGACCCCACCTGTTGCAGATACCAAAATATCATATATTATGTCAAGCTTGCTACGGTTCTTAATCTTTTCTTGTTCCTGCAATGCAATTAGTTGTTATCTCAAGTGGCGGTTTATAAGTGCTGCGGTAAAACCTCTGTATTGAGATTTCATTTTAATATGGATTTTGAGAATTTTATGATATTTACACTACATTTACTGTATATGGTTATATTGAACGCTGAAGGACCAATTACTTGAAAACCTTATATTGCAACTTTATTTACATCGTGCCATGAAGCGTGTAGAGGCTATAATATCTGGCGAGAAGGTTAGTGCTGTTAACGAATCGCTGAGGAATGCTGGCGTAGGTGGTGCAACTATCCTTGACGCAAAAGGAAGGGGCAAGGGCGAAAAGCCGCAGGTTCAGACAGGCAGGGGGACAAAGAGGCTCTCAGCTGAATTTTCAAATAGGGCGAATGTCGTGACCGTAGTTGACGACTCTGAAGTCGAAAAAGTGATCAAAGCTATACTAGATACTACAAGCACTGGCTCTGCTGGTGACGGCAAGATATTCGTATCTCCCGTCTCTGAAGCAATTGACATCGGGACAAAAAAACGTGGTCAGGTGGCCATAGTATAATCTATTTTTTGGTAATGAGTTACAATACTGTTACTTTATTTATCTCACGATTCATATCTCAATTGGGAACTTGCAACGCCAACACCATCACTATAATGACTCTTCGCCGCCAACATCACCACCACTAGTATCAATCAGACAGTCAAAGCCTGTAGCATATGTATGCACCTATCTAAATTCTCCAACAACCATAGAACAATACCCAAAAAGATTACAGATATTCTTTGAGTTCCTTGGCTTAGAAGGGGACGATATAGAACAGCAAGGCCAAGCATTCTTAGAACAAGTCAAACAAAATCCACAACGGGCACAAGACAATATCCTGATGTATATGGACTTCTTAAAGAAGCGAGTCAGTAAGCAGAATACAACTAATGAACGTAAATCTGACGCTATATCAGCAGGAACAGTTAGAAACTATATTCAAGCAATCAAATCATTTTATGAAGCACACGACTTACCTCCTACCATAAATTGGAGAAGAATATCAAAAGCAATACCAAAGGCAAGAAGGGTATCAAATGACAGGGCCCCAACAAGAGAGGAGATACGTAAAGCAATTCAGGATGAGGCAATGCCACTACAGGCGGCGAGAAAGGCATATCTGTTAGTGGAACAAGTGCGGCCGACGACAATGGATAGAAT
>JALZFN010000143.1 GCA_030861545.1 Thermoproteota archaeon
ATTCTATAGAGACCAAGCTCATGCAAACGAAGTCTTTGCAAAGATGATGGAAGACGAAACTTGTGGCGCAATTGGCAAGGAGTTTGATAGTCTGGTCACCCAAGGAAAAGGCATGATTACAGACGGATTCAGTCGCCTCAGAATTTAGAAAAATCATAGTAGCTACAATCAATGGTAACACAGCTGGGGTTTCTCATAATTTTTTCTTCTCTAACCAACAACAATAATCTTTTGACTTTAGCCTCTATCTGCTCAACCTCTGAAATGCATTCGTTAGAGGATTTTCTACATACAATATCTCGATATACTCTTCTCACGCTTTTCATTATCCAAGCAAAAATAGTAACATGCTATTCAGTTCAACAGAAACTTTCATGTACTTTATACTAAGCCGAGCTTGATCTGCAATCCAAGTGCTTGCTTGTGGCTTGACTATTTTATTATCTATTCTTTTTTCACTTGACTGAATCAAATTATACTTATGAAGGTTCTCTTGTTAACTCTAGACTGATTAGGTGAAAGGGATTCCAAGTATAATGGGGATTCTTGGCGGTTACAAGAGGCTGGTACTCGATGGGAAGACGGATATGGATGGCAGAGATGTAGCGTAGATCCAAGAAATTGAATCGCAAACTGCAGGGGTGGGATTTGAACCCACAACCTCCGCCAGCTTTCTTAGATACTCGATTCAATTTACTTTTAGGAGAAGGAACTAATGCCTGTTCAGATCCCACCCGGTCCATTATTATCAATCTGGTAAAATACTGTATTAAATCAGGCTTGTTTTCAGTAAATGTGCGATAGAATCTCAGTTTGAGGCTGAAAAATAGCTTCCGTTACTACGCTAATTGTAATAGGAACACAGACCATTGATTGTAAAACAGAGAACAAAACTACCCCATAAATAGAATATATATCGTCTCTTCGCTTCAACACCTAATTTCTTATATACAATACCTTCGAATTACATTAATAATGCCATATTATTTGGTGCAACGAACATATACAGCTGAAGGCTCCGCTGCGCTTCTAGCGAATCCTGAAAACCGTATAGAAGTAGTCAAATCCGCTGTTGAAAGGCTTGGTGGAAAGCTGCATGGCGGCTGGTTTTCTTTTGGAGAATATGACGTAGTATTGACTGTAAACATGCCTGACAGCGTCAGCGCCGTAGCAGTTTCCTTGGCTTTTTCGGCTGGTGGCGCTGTCAAGATAGTTAAGACAACTCCATTAGTCACGTCCGAAGAAGCAGTAGAAGCCATGAAAAAGGCATCAGAAGCTAGATATAGACCGCCACAACGCCGTGTACCAAGTAAAGGAGTATCGTAGATTATATGCATGAGCAAATCGACTTTGTGTTATCAAAAGAAAAAGCTATCCAGAGGAGGTAAGATCGTGGCAAAGTATTATCAAAAAATCGACAACAATGCTTCAGGTGCAGAAAAAATGGTCTACAACAGATAAAAAATGTTGTTCAAGAGAAAACAACGGCAGGCTGATGATAAGGGGCAGATGACATGGTGCATAGTTGAACATTCTAATCAAGTATTTCGTGCACAGGTTCAACATGTCGGAAGGGGCAAGTTCAAGATTCTAAACGATAACCAAGAAAGGATTCACGTTGGCCAAATTGTTGACGCATCAGAGATTCTCAATTGCGAAAATGACTAAATTTTACCATCTACATTGGATCTTCTTTACAATACGCAGAGAAAAAATACAAGAAGCTCCTGAACACATAGTGGAGAAGCATTAGCAGGAGTTTGTACTTATATGTACATCACAGCTATGAACGGATTTTAACAGGGCATTAAAATGAGCTCATTTTTGGCAGTTGTCGGACAAAAATGCTGTGAATGCCCACACTGAAATATTCTAGAATAAGACTGGGGATAAAATTTAAGCTGCGCTCAGCTCTCACCAAATAATGCCGTCAGGGGCACAAGAACAAAAACAAGGAGGTGGTTCGTCAGTGCATCGAGGCTTGGGATCGACATGATACAGAACGAATGAAACAGCTAATATCAAGTAGTAATTACTCTTTTCACTCTCCCGAAATGTCCTCCCGTATAAATTGGAACGCAACCAAGCAGTTCCTTACTGCGTTCTGGAGCGTATTTCCAGATCAGTCATAAAATTGAAGACATGGTAGCGGAAGGAGATAAGGTAGCAGTCCGTGTCATTAATACTGTACTCACAAAGGTGAATTCCTGGGCATACCGCCAACTGACAAGAAAGTCTCTTTTGGAGTGGGTTTCCTAACTATTAGAGATGGCAAGATAGTAGAACAATGGTCAGTTAATGACACACGGGATTGATGCAGCAGATTGGAACAATACCTCCTGCATCATCTGATAGTATTGGTAATACACTTCGATCTTGATGATGTTCTAACGCTCGTCACTCCATCATTTGACGCCTTCTTCTGTCACTACTTCCTCAGCATACACTTCTTTCCTTTTATGACCGGCACGGATCATCAAAGCGCTTGTCAATATCCTTATTAGTATAACAAAGTTCAACTCCGACGCTTGCCAGGTTCCCTCTCAATTATTCTTTTGACTTTTTTACTACCTTGGCTGGCTTTCTCAAACCTCAGTTAGTGGTTCATGTTACCGATCTTCCAAACAAAAAGTGGACCAGGTGGAGATTGAGCAGTTCTCTTTCTTTCCATAGCTGCTGCCCCACTTTAGAATGAGATAGTAGAGACACACACAAAGAAAGCTATACATTGCTGATCTGCTGAAATCAGGAGTTCAAATCCCACCCGGTCAATTTTTATCAATCAACGGAATTGCAGTATTAAATTGAGCTTGCTTTTAGGAAATTGTAGAACAAGACCTGCCAGCAATCCCTTGGACAAGTTTGAAAGAAGTTTTTGATGATGAGATGATGTATGACATTCCTAGACTTTTCATCTCTGGATGCAAGAGTGAGAAACCATCTTTATCTCTAGGATACCCAACAGGGTCTTACACTTTGCAAATACATCTGATCTCGACCATAAGCTCGGGGAAGGCTAGACGTTGGATTTGTACAATGGTGCTCGCCAGCACTGGGTTGGCAGAAAAGACCTCCTGACTGCATTTAACCCTTGCAGCAAAGGCTGCATCCATGTCTGTCACGAAGAGCACCTCATCTACGATGTTGTCCATTGTTGCCCCATACTGTGCGAGCACTTTCTTCACATTCGCATAGGC
>JALZFN010000110.1 GCA_030861545.1 Thermoproteota archaeon
AATCCGATCATAATCTTGCAAAAAATCTTGGCCTTTTTCAGTTATCACAAGCGGATCTCGTATAATCATTTTCTTATTCTCTAATTCATTCAGATATCTAACAAGTTTGTCGTAGGCAAGGTTGCTAAGGATCTGCACTCTGGTAGGTCTTGCCTCACCATTTGTTAATTCTAAGTTGATTGCGCTGAGGATATCGTTGTATATCTCCATCTTGTTCCGCTTCGGTTTCGGCAAATATCAGTACTGACTCTTTCTAATTAATAAGTCCATTAAATATTGTGTGTTGTATAAACTATTTCTTTGAATTAATAACAAAATATGTGTCCAAAGTATCAGTGTTAGTGACATATCTATCTTCTACTACATCTTTGGTCCGTATACGGACCAAATTAATTCTGTCTTTTCCTTCTTCCTTCATCTGTTCAACCTGTGCTTTTAGCTCCATTAGCTCTTTGTAATGGTGAAAGAGAATAGAAATGAAAATTGGTTGCAGGGGTACAAGTTGAACAGAATTAGAGCAGGCTGTAATGTAAAGCCTTGGAATATCCCACATATCATCAAATTCTTTTCTCTCTGACTTGTCTAGATGCTTTCTATAACCCTTCCATTCCTCTTTTTCCTCCTCCAACATTATTCGAAAGGAAGGGACTGTTCTACCCGTATGCTAGCTAGTCGCCACCGCCGCTATCCCAATCCAAATGATGCGTTAAATACAGGATAGCACTGAAAGGGGAGAGGGGATTTAGTAGTACTAGTTGTCGGCAAGAAGTCTGAAAGAAGAAGAAGACACGTGTCTGTGTCTCTCTATCTCTCTCTACGGCACCGCTATCTATTTGATTTTATTTTGTACATGAGACGCTAACATCTCTGAAGATAGCTGTTTGTGTTTGCGACAAGTCTGGCTGTTGTCTCTCGCCTTTAAGAGATATTGCTACATCCGTGCCGCATTGTCCTGTAAAGGTTACAGGAATGGGAGTCGGGCCGAACTGAGATTCTGGAATGTCTCCACTCCTAAAAGACGAAATGAATCTGCTTTCATTTTTCCACCAGTTATATCGCCAGATGCAACTACACCGCCATCAGGAGTTACAATCTGCCATGTTCCAGATACCTTTCCAGTCACCTTGTCTGCAGTTACGGCAATTTGAATTCCAGATGCAGCACTTGCACTAGAAGTACCTCCGTTGGTAAGGTCACTTACGCTGCAAGCAAATGTTCCAATTCCTCCATCGGTTACTCGTATCCTTTTTACAGCTGGAGCTGCTTGCACTTGCTGATGGCTACTAAATACTATCAGCGTTGTTAGAAGTATTGCCATAGTTAGAGAAAACATTGTTTCCTTCTTCTTCATGCCCCTAAAAAATGAAGACTGATTATTTAAAAGATACGACTGTAAAAACTGCAAAGAATCCAGTGTCATCACTTATAGGGAATTATTTGTTAGAATTTCGCCACCCCATTACCAAATCGGCTCATAAATACGCCAATATTTACCGCTTCAAAAATACTATACGTGCATTTCTAGAAGATAAGAATCGCAAACATACATGCACATGAACAACCATATCCGCTAATTTTTTCTTGCTTTTTTGCTGTCCTGTATCATTGTCTCTCTTCTTCAATGTGCAAAACAGATTAGCTAAGTTGCCTGATTCTCCAGACCTGCAACTATTTCACCTGCTCTTGGCTCTTCAAATTGGGCTCCAATTTTTTCTTCTTCTTCAAGGCAATTCCTCATACCAAAATACTGTTTGTACAGCATCTGGAGGAGGATCAAAGCCTGTCCTAGTCCTAGAGCTTTGTGGTATTGTTATTATTCGTATAAACTTGACATTTGTCAGCAGCTTCTTTGCACCATGGCTTCTTAAAATGAGATGTGGTATTGTTCTTCTTTGTCTAAACAGGTGGTGTAAGTCAGGCCTCAAACCTTCAATGGTAAATGTCTTTGTCTCTTCATCCCAGTCTAGTACATCAATCCTAATTGATGGTGATGGTAGTGGTTCTTGTCTCTCAGTCATATTTTTGCATGTATTCATTTTGAACTGGTGCTGTTGAAACTGTCTGAAAACCAGGAGGCTTTTGCTCTGCTATTATTATTTTATACATCAAAGATATATAGGTTAGAAACTCCATTGTTTTCTTCGCTTTCTCGCTATACTGGTATATTCTCCACGGATACTATTATTAGTTCCCTTTTTTGGAGATATTCAATGACAAGCTTGAAATCGTAGGCTTTACCTGGTTCTCTTTAATTTGTTATGGCTGATTTTCTGACTGTTTAGCTTATCTCACTTGAGAGTTTCACGATGACTGTTTGCGACAGATTTGACCTCGCCAGGGTTGTCAATAAGAACTTTCTATTTTATGCCCGGCTGCTACCTCTGGAGTGAGGGCCTTCATAATCTTTGAATTTGTTATTCTGTGACTCTTGTCTTTATGCTCTTTTAGCTCTCTTTTTGAATTGAAAAACTCGCCACAGATGTTGCATCGTGAAACTATATATGCCATTTGTTAACTTCCTTTTTTCCTTCTCAGTTGCAATATTTGGCGATCAAAGTATATTACAGTTTCCAAATATAGAGAGATTTATTTATTTTTGCCAAAATGCATTATAATTTGGGTAAGGAGCAAAAATATATGAAATCTTGGATATCTCCTTCTTTTTTTTGTTTAAAATTATGTGTACAGTAATTTCCCTGCTCAAATTGCTATATATGTGTTTTTCTACCAATCATCGGCTCTGGCCATAAATGTAAAACACAACTATTACAAATGACTTTCAGCATTGTGACTATTAATCAGAAGATAATCATCTAATGTACCTTACTGGTAGGAGCAGCTTTGTTATCTTTCGTCCTGACCTTCATCTGTTGAACCAATGCTATGAGCTCAGCTAGCTGTTTGTAAATTCTGAAGGAGTATGGAAATGAAAATTGGTTGAATTAGTACAAGCTGTACAGAATTAGAGCAAGCAGTTAGGTAAAGCCTAGGATTATCCCACATGCTCTCAAACTCTTTTCTCTCTGACTTATCTAACGCAGCATGGAATGGTTTCCATTCCTCTTTTCTTCCATTTCTAATACAATTCTAATAGACGAACTGTTCTACTCGTTTGCTATGTAAGCACCTTCGCCGCCATCCCAATCCAAATGATGAGGATTTCCAAATGCTGCGCTAAATACAAGCTAGCATCATGAAAGGGACAGTTATCAGATAAGCCCATGTATTGATTAACATGGTTCCTCAATGCAATTTAATTCCCCCCATGAGGATAGAAGAAGAAAAAAATGGTTACAAGATATAGAGATCGACTAAGTATAATTGGCAAAATTCTAAATGTAGCAGCTGACGGCAATGGCAACCATGCTAGAAAATCTGAGATAATGTACAAAGCGTTTCTTAGTCATATCCAGCTGAAGGAGTATCTACGAATTGTAACCGAAAGTGAGTTGCTAAGTTATGACATAGAAACACAAACATACAAGATTACTGAAAAGGGGATCAGGTTTCTTAAACTCTATAATAACATATATGATATAATTAAGGAAGAAGGAGAAGAACAAGAGGAACAGGAAACAGAACTAAGGGCAATCTTATGACGTAATGGACAGTGGAGAGGGAAGCGATGGCAAGATGGTGATGATGTTTTGCTCTTACCTTCCGAAAGGAAAAGGTGAATATATCTAGAGAGTTGCATGATTCCTTATGAATGAAAAGAGACTAGATGTCCGCATACATTGAAAACTCATGCGGATGAGGTCTCACCGCCAACTCGACGTGCTCACTTTCTTCATGCTCTATTATCCTATCTATAGTCTCGCTGTCAAATATAGGCTTTAAAAACGCATTGTCGCTTCTAAGCTCCTCGTAGGCTTCCCTCAAGCTTGCCGGCAGCTGAGTTATCCCAAGCTCCCGCCTTCTCTTTGGGGTCATCCTGAAGATATCCTCGTTTACCGGGTCGCTTATGTCCTTCTTTTTCTTGATGCCATCAAGACCACTTGCAAGGATTGCTGAAAATGCGAGGTAGGGGTTGCATGACGGATCAGGAGCTCTAAACTCGATACGCTTTAGGTGTGCAAATCTGGCTCCCTTGTAATGAGCAGGGATCCTAATTATTGCAGATCGATTGCCTGTGCTCCATGACACGTATACTGGAGCCTCATAGCCAGGCACAAGCCTTCTGTATGAATTGGTAGTAGGAGCCACTATTGCAGCAAGTGCTTGAGCATGCTCTATTATGCCTCCACCAAAATAGCGTGCTATCTGCGATATTTCTGCGTATTCGTCAGCAGAGTCATAAAATAGATTTTTGCCATTATTCCAGAGGCTGATATTAACATGCATGCCAGAGCCGTTGTCAAGCGCTATTGGCTTTGGCATCATTGTCGCAATCATATTGTGTTTTTTGGCGATGTTCTTGACAATATACTTGTAACTTTGAACGGCATCGGCGGCATTTACCAAGGTGTCAAAGCGGATGTCAATCTCGCATTGACCCGCAGTCGCTACTTCATGATGATGAGCATCGCATACTATACCAAAATTATTCGTTAGCACATCAACGCATTCGTTACGGTACTCCATGAGGGTGTCTCCCGGTGCACTTGGAAGGTAACCTTCCTTAAGCCTGAGCGCATAGCCTACACTATCAGTAGACCAAGGTGCTTCTCTAGAAGTGATATGGTAACTCTGACCCTCGTATGGAGTCATCGTATTGACCTCAAGCTTATCAAAGACAAAGAATTCCACTTCTGGACCCCAGTAAGAAATATCAAAGCCTTGATCTGCAAGATACCTTTCTGCTTTTTTTGCGATCCCGCGGGGATCACGTGGGAATATCTCCCGCTTGCTCCCTCCACTCAGAATATCGCATATCAGCCTTGCAGTAGGTGTCCCAATCCAAGGCACCGTGGCATATGTAGCAGGGTCCGGCCTGATAATAAGATCTGACTCCTGTATTTCTGTAAAGCCGCGTATTGAAGATCCGTCAAGCTTTGGAAGGCCATCAGTGAAATCCTTTATCTGGAACAAATTGGAGTCTATTGTAGTATGGTGGAACCTGCCAAACAGCCCTGTGAACTGCAAATCAAGAAACTTGATGTTATCTTCTTTGAGTCGTCTCATGACTTGCTCAGCATTAAACGTTAATGGCTCAATCTTGCCGTCAATTAATTTATAAGGCAACTGGAATATCCCATCAGTAGGCACTAAAATCCTATAATTAAGGCTTAGTGAGCCAAATGTCAACAACAGCAGGGCAGCAAAACAGCGATGAAATGGACGCCAAGGATAGCGGTAGCCTTGCGCTCAAAGATGCCTACAAAATCTTAATAAAGGAAATTGAAACGCCAGCGCTTCAGGTAATAGAGCCGGACACCCTTCAGAAAATTGCAGAGACTCTAGGCAGCCTGAAGGGGCAGAGCTATGAAGGTGTAGAAGCACAGATAAGGGATAAAATGGTTAAGATGCTTGCTACTTCCTCACGCCTTCTGATAGAAGCAAGACAAGTCAAAATCTGCTCAGGTGAGGAGGAGGGAGAGCATCCGGACTACTCAAAGCTTACCGATGAGGAAAAATACATCCTGGACGGTAAGCGAGAATCAGACGGAAGAGTAGACGAAGTTATTTCTGCCATCGTCAAGGGTAGGCCAAAGGCACTCGAGTCGATATCTGCAAAAATTCGCTCAAAGCAAATAGTGGTCAGATTCCTAAAGCCAATAGAGGCCTTTGTTGGAATAGATATGAACAAGTACGGGCCCTACCAACCGGAAGATGTGGCATCTCTGCCATTCGAAAATGCTCGATCGATAATCGATAATGGTGGAGCCATCAAGGTATCTGTTGAATAACCTAAAAAACAAAATAAAATACGTAGAACCTATTATACCATAATATATCCTTTTTTGGTATAAAAAGAGTTATTAAATCAGCTATCACTTGAGTATAAGTCAAGCTCAACGTAAGTCAGAATAGTCATGCCGAGATCCTATGTCTGGTAGCTTATAATCCGAATTGTAATGCCTGTTAGCGATAAAGAACTAAAAATTCTTATTTAGTGTTGATTATGAATATACTTGTCTGTGCCTCATCTTGGTATTGACATTGATCAGTTCATACTTCTTACTATATATCCC
>JALZFN010000152.1 GCA_030861545.1 Thermoproteota archaeon
ATACTCGTTGGATACCGATCGAGATCTCTTAACACATTTTCTTTTGGTCTGACCTTCTAACCAAGAAAGACATCAAAAAATAACGCACCAATTCATCTGATGATATACGAATATAATACCTCCCTCCTACTAAACACAAGTACATGCGGAAACGGGACATCAGGAAAACTCATGCCCATAGCGCTCAAAGGTCTGGTAGCAAAAAATACGGCAAAGCAGAAAGGCGGAGGCGCCGTACCCCAAGATAATAAGACCACGCTGCATAGAAAAATCGCCATAAACTTTATATAGTAGAATAAAATATTTATACTGGTCAGCTGACAGCCAAAAAGTTTTGGTGAGAGAATTGGTAAAAGATATTTCTATGTTTGGCGATCGATGCCCACGTTGCGGCAGAGGTTCGATGGTAACTGATAACTCCAGTGGGGAGATGTTTTGCGGTAACTGTGGTTTCGTAGTAAGCGAAAGGATAGAGGAGCTCGGGCCTGAGTGGCGCGCATTTTCAAAAGAAGAGCATGAAGATAGGAGCAGAACAGGGATTCCAACATCCCTTGCAATGCATGACATGGGACTTGCCACGATAATTGGGCCGGTTGACAAGGATGCTTCAGGTAAGCCTCTCTCAGCCTCAATGAAGAGTACTATAGAGAGACTAAGGACATGGGACAGCAGAAGCCAGGTACATGAGCCAGTGGATCGCAACTTCCGTCAAGCATTCTCTGAGCTTGACAGACTAAAAGACAAGCTGGCCGTTGGTGACGCAGTCATTGAAAAGGCAGCATACGTCTACCGCAAGGCGCTTGAAAAGGGTCTGGTGCGTGGCCGCTCAATATCTGCTCTAGTAGCCGCTGCCCTATATGCGGCATGCCGGGACACTGAAACCCCTAGGACGCTCAAGGACATTGCAAATGCAAGTAACATCAAGAAAAAGGATGTAGCAAGGTGCTATCGAATACTAATAAGAGAGCTGGACCTTAAAATGCCCGTTGTTGACCCTGTAAAATGTGTCGCGAGGATTGCAAGCAAAGCGGGCCTGTCAGAAAAGACAAAGCGCAAGGCCCTTGAAATCCTGAAAAAGGCGGAGGAAGGCAAGATTTCAGCCGGGAAGGATCCGATGGGCTTGGCTGCCGCAGCGCTTTATGTTGCGTGCGTGATGAATGGTGAGAACAAGACTCAGAAAGATGTGGCAGAAGCTGCTGGCGTTACCGAGGTTACAATCAGGAACAGGTATAAAGGACTCAAAACTCATCTCAGGCTCTAAGGGAATCCACAAATCTTCTTCTCTCTTCTACGAGCTCTTTCAGCGTATTTAGAAAATCTGATACCTTCTGCGAGTTAAGTTCGGATTCAACCATCCCGATGCAGATGACAATATCTGCATCTATTGATAGCAGGCGATCGAGTTCTTTTCTCCTTACTATGCCGTTTGGCGTAAGCACTTTAGTGTAGCTTTCTGACATTGTCTGCGAAATTTTCGTTAGGAGGTCTTCAAGCTCGCTATTTAATGTGAATGATTTTCTGAGCGCGAGTACCTTTGTTTTGATATTATGGCTTGTCAGCCTGTCAAGGGCGCGCATTTCAACGTAGCTCGATCTGCCTGTACTCATCCCCTTCTGGGCAATAGAGGCAATTCTTACAGTTTCATCTGTGCGGCTTTCAAGCCTCCTTTGCCTCCTAAAGTTATTCTTGTGCACTAAACAAACTTTAGCCCGGCCGGTTTAAATGCCTTCGTGTAAAGGTAATTAAACAATGGTTCTGCAGAACCATTACTGAATTTCGATTGATTCTTCATTAAAGCCCATCTTTACAAGGTATCCTTTCACATCATCTCTATGGTCGCCCTGCAGCATGATAAACCCATCCTTTGCGGTTCCCCCGCAAGCGAATGTACTTTTAAGCTCCTTGACCATTTTGTGCATATCGCCCTGCTTTGGATTGACGCCTTCTATAAGAGTGGTGGTTTTTGAAAAACGTCTTGTTTCAAGGCGGACCACGATTCGTGCATCTTCTTTATCTAGTTCTCCGCAAGCACATAGATCATCGGGAAGACCGCACTTTTTACAGATAACCGCCATCGAGTAAAGATTTTTTCCAATTCCTCCTAATAAGTCTTTAATGAATTGGTAACTATAGAAAACTTGTCTTCATATTTACCATTGTCTGGTGCTGGATCTTGTATTGAATCAAAATTATTATCAGACAGAATAGGGCAGAATAAAGACTGTCATGAATTGTTACCAATTAACGGACCATATTGCGATATGTTGTAGGTCATGCTTCTGGAGTTCTCCGATATATGATCTGCAAACGTGGCGGTTATTGCATTGTTCTCCACACAGGTAGCCAAAAGTTAGCAGATTGGGGGCCAGAAATAAAAAGGAATTGCTATGCAAATATTCTCGGGTCCATTTTGACTATAATGCTATACAGCAAAAGGAGAAAATTAACCACGGAAAAGGACGGTTGCCGACACCTATGCCTGAATCATTCATGATAATAGATGCGGATCAACACCTAAAAAAATTGGGGAAGATGCTACAAGAAGCATTCTGCTGTTTTTGCCGTATACGTGGTTGTCGATGACGGAGAGGAGAAGAGAACTGGCTATGACATTGTTGTAAAGGTTGAGGCTGATTCAATAAGAGATCTTGATGAGGTTGAATTGAAAACACAATAATAGCTTGCTTCTTTTTAGCTTTAAAGCATCTCTTGGTAAAACCATCCAAACTCCTTGATAGGGCCTAGCAGGGCTCACTTACTTTCTCTATCGTTCACAAGCATAAAGAAAAAATTTGTGGTCAGCCGATGTCTTATCATGGCTTCGTCTGAAGATAATCTAAGCAAGATCAAAGCTGCTGCTTCTTTATTGGTAAGAGGCGGAACTCTAACTAGTGAGGCGTGCGATAAATGCTCAGGAGTACAGGTGCGGTTTGCCGACAATATTACGTGCGCAAATTGTGGCAACGTTGTGAGTACAGAACGTGCTCACTTAAATACAGAAACCGATAAGCTCGGGGCAGAACAAGAAAGATCAACAGAATTGAGCTCATCACATTTGAACTCGGCGGCACGTTTAATTGAAGAGAAGATAGCGCTGCTCGCATCCGAAATAAGGTTTGAGAATGACATATCAACAC
>JALZFN010000167.1 GCA_030861545.1 Thermoproteota archaeon
GAGTACTGGAAGGTACTTGATAGAATCAAGATAGTCCGAATCAAGGGCTAGCTATTATTATCTATCTATCTGTATCTATCTATCTGTATCTATATAGCTATGTACATGGCTGGCTAGCCAGTAGGTGGCCAGGTAGCCAAAAGTTCATACATAGAACCCGCATAATTACTGCCTGGATGCTGATGAGGTGTACATATTATACAGGAAGAGCCAGCTGATGCATCGTCTTCTGTTGCTGATGAAGAAGATTATGAGATCTGAGGCATCCAATACATTGTCAGGTTCTTTTTATCATGGAGTCTTAATCGTGGTCCACGTTCAATAATCACTACTTTGCCCCGCTCAAAAATAATGCCTACGTCGCCTGCTGCCCTAACAACAAGATCCTCCTGCCGCCGCCGTTGTACCCCGGACTGCAGGAGTTGATTGGAACTTTTCTTGAAAAAATATTATTTAGAGCTCTGTCTTGAGCAATACATCCTGCCATAGTTCACAGTTGTTGTTATAGTGAGGATATAAAGCAGATTTATAATTAGATAGTCATTGCTTGGTTAATACGCAGATACATGTACCATTAGCCGAACACAGGTACTATGGATGGGAAGTTAATATTGAGGGCGCTTGGCTATGCCGGTGTGAAGCTAGGAGCACTTTATTCCGGTGGCAAGGACAGCACATTTGCTATATTGCGTGCAAGAGAGATGGGACACCACGTCGTATGCGCCCTCACTATACATCCTCTAGCGGATGACAGCGCTCTGTTCCACTATCCCAATAGCTGGGTTACATTACACCTTGCGAATGCAATGGAGATCCCTTTGCTAGCATTTCCAGTGACCGGGCGGTCAAAAGAGGATGAGGCGAAGGCGCTTGAAGAAGGAATATTGCAAGCGAAGTCAATCTATGGGATTGAAGGCATAGTGCATGGTGGTATTTCAAGTAACTATCAAAAACAGGCTTTTGAGGGAATATGCATGCATCAAGGAATTGCAGCAGTTGCTCCGCTGTGGGATTCAGAGCCAGAAGAATACATCATCAAACTTGTCGAATGCGGCTTTCATATCATAATTGTGGGAGTATCAGCAATGGGGCTGGGCAAAGAATGGCTTGGGAGGGAGCTTGACAAGAAAGCGATTGCGAAGATGGTGTCTCTAAACAAAAAGTACGGCTTTAACCTTACATTTGAGGGGGGTGAAGCTGAAACACTTGTTACTGATTGTCCACTTTTTCGGAAGAAGATTCAAATTAAATCGGCTAATATCCACTGGGACGGCCAGAGGGGAATATTTGAAATACAGGATGTGGCATTAGTAGAAAAGAAATAATTCATGTTTGACAACCTGCGTGAAGGCCTCCGTGGTGCTCTAAAGAAAGTAGTGGGGGCGTCCGATATTAACGAAGAGCTTATCGACTCGATCTGTAAGGATGTCCAGCGCTCACTGCTTCAGTCAGATGTCAACGTTAGGCTGGTGATCTCTATTACTCAAAACCTCAAACAGAGGGCACTAAACGAGCAGCCTCCAAAGGGACTTTCAAGGAAGGATCACATCGTTACAATATTGTACGGAGAGCTTGCCAAGCTGCTGGGCTACTCGGGCGAGATCATCAAGACTATTGACAAGACACAGGAAGATGACCATTCTTTAGCGACATCCTTCTTTAAAGCTGGCAAGCAGAATGTTGTCCTTATGCTCGGTATCCAAGGAAGTGGTAAGACCACAGTGACTGCCAAGCTGGCAAGGTGGCTCACAAAACATGGCTACAGAGTCGGAGTTGTTGGAGCAGACACTTGGCGACCCGGCGCGCTGACGCAGTTGAAGATGAATTGCAGCAAGATAAATGTCGAAGTCTTTGGCGAGGAAAACAACACTAACGCCGTAGAAATTGCCAAGAAGGGGCTTGCCTATTTTGAGGATCAGAATCTTGACGTTGTAATCATTGATACTGCCGGGAGGCACAAGGAGGAAGAGGGTCTCCTGCAGGAAATGAATGAAATGTATAAAGCAGCAACGCCTGACTTAGTTCTGCTAGTTATTGATGCGACTATAGGACAAGGGGCGTTCAAGCAGGCAGAGGCATTTCACAAAGCTGCTCCGGTTGGAGGGATCGTAATCACAAAGCTTGATGGCACAGCAAAAGGTGGGGGAGCTCTTGCAGCATCGGCCGCTACGGGCGCAAAGGTGATGTTCATTGGTACAGGCGAACGCATTGATGATCTTGAGCAATTCTCGCCTACACGTTTTGTCGGGAGAATGCTTGGCATGGGTGATATCAAGGCGCTGCTGGAGATGGCAAGAGGCCTTGAACTTCAAGGAGATGAGAACCAAGTAAAGCGCTTAATGAGTGGTAGGATGACAATTGAGGATTTCTACGCACAGATGGAATCGGCAAATAAGATGGGCTTCAGAAATATCATAGAAAACTTAGGAATGTCAGGCATGGTCAAAGAAGATAAGCTAGACGAAATGCAGACGAAAATGGAAAAGTGGCGCTTTATCATCCAGTCGATGACAAATGAGGAAAGGAAAGACCCCGACATTATTAATGAGTCAAGACGAAAGCGCATATCAAGAGGCTGCGGCCTGGCTGAAGGAGAAATCAAGGAAATGATCAAGCAGTACAATACCTCCAAGAATTTCATGAAGCAGAACAAGGGAAGAGGAATGGGAGGATTTTTCAGAAAATTTGGTCTTGGATGATGTCCAAGCTAACGCTGCTAAAGCGATACAAACTCTGCAAACATTGTCTTCAAAGACA
>JALZFN010000174.1 GCA_030861545.1 Thermoproteota archaeon
TAACATCCCCTAAGGTACGATATAACTTTTATTTAAACCGATTCAAATAGTTGAGGCCCATTTAATATGGTTGGTCTCAGTCCTCCTCATCTGGCATCCTATGCTCTATCAGGACGAGAACCTGTACTTTCATTAGGACGCGTGCTGTTGTTGCTATCTGTCTTTGCTGTAGTAGGCTGCTTATCCTGCTGATCAGTATTCTTAGCTGTACTGGTGCTATTTTCGCTGTTATTGTTAGCCTTATCAGCGCTAGGCTGACTATCATTACTCTTCGCACTGTCTTCTCCGGAGTTTGTGTTATCAGCAGGCAACGGCTTCGGCAAATGGTAGCTAATTGTTAATTGGAGCTCTGATATCTGGACGCCCGCCTGCCCCCCGTCATACTTGAATCCAGCCACTAGAGAATTCAGCGAATCAGATGTCCACTTTTCTCCTGTGACCGGATTTGTATCCCACACATAGTTGTATTTTTGAAATGAGTTGTTAGACGCGATTGAGATACTTGGTGTAATATAATGCTCGTCACTCTTGGGATCATCTATTACAAATGACACGTATCCAGTATTGCCTATTTTCTTTGCAGTAATTTCAGCTGTAACTCTGTCGATCACTACGCTGTTTGCGTCAACGCCGGCTCCTCCCGCAGTAAATTGTCCAAATGAATAGAGGTTAATATCGTCAATACTGTCAGCCGCAGCACTTACAAAAGTTCCATCAGATCCGTCAGACAGACATTCTATCTGGCCCTTTTCCTTACATGCATCTTCAAGTATCCACTCTGAGCTCTTGACATCTGCTGGTGGTAGGACTTTTTCTTGGACGTCGCTGGATAATCTATTAGTGGTGTCTATGAATATCGAAACAGTGTCTTGCTTTTTGCTATCAACTGTACCATCGTTTACAGTCAAGGAGAATACAAGAGTAGTATCTTTATTAACACCTGGTAAAGTCACTACAGGGGTCGGAGAATTCTTGTCATTTATTTTTGCACTGGGGCCTGATTCTTGCTTCCATTGGTATGTCTCTATTACATCTCCCTTATCAGGATCCGTACTCTTGCTACCATCCAGAGTCACCTTCTCATTAGGTTTGCCTGTGAGGTCATTTCCAGCATTTGGAATTGGTGGAGAATTATTAGCACTAGCAGTTGGGACAGTAGTATTATTCTGATCATTGTTACCGCTGGTCTCAGTATTGTTGCTGCTATTGTCTCCAGCATTAGCAGGCGCATTTGTTGTCCTCGTGGTATTGGTCGCGTTCACAGAATCAGTGCCTTGGGGTTCTTGAGTGTTGTTCTCTCCTGATGCTATTACAGGTTCGCTGCTGGCAATTTGGTCTTTGACATTAACCACGGTGCTTGCCGATCCGGTACTGTTCAATGAATCTGTTACATCTGCTGTGACATTATACGACCCTCCCACCTCAAATATATGTATTTTATTACCACTGGTATGTCTCTCTCTAGCACCATCTCCAAAGTCCCAATCAAATGAGTATGGCTCTTTACCGCTACTAACAGTTGCGTTGAATTGTACCGTTGCAGGCGCCGTGACAGTTCCAGTCGCATTGTCACTTAGTGTAACATTTAATGGTGCAGCAGCAATTGCCATCGTACTTGCTGTCAGATTGGCGGACGAACCTTCTGGTTCAAGTACATATTTGTCTTGCACCGGCTCAGCCGAGTACTCTATGCCTTTCAAGTATAAAATTGTGGTCTTCCCTTTGCCTTGTTCTACCTCAAACGCAAAGGGATATTTTACATTCTTTAACTTTTCTGCTGGTACTCCCTGCAGACTCATTTCCGAATAGCCCCATGTCTGATTCACGGTGACGTTTTGACTGGTCAAGGCGAAATCTTGATTCTTGAAAAGATCCTGATTCTTATTATTTGATGAGTTGTTCGCTCCCTGAGCTTTGTCGTTTCCAACTGCTTTGAACTTGACTTTTGCACCCTCTACTTCACCCATAATATAGAATTTTACTTTTTTTGCTCCTTCAAAATTATAGCCTGCTTCATTTGAAAATGCTGCACCTGCCTTCTTTCCATTATTAGGGATCTCCATTCGCAGGCAATCTTCACAATGAATATCATTATCGATCCAATGTTGGAATTTTATTCCTTTAGCTGATTCTCCTACTAGAACCGTAGGATGCAGCTGTGGAGAGACATCAAGCATGAGATCTTTTCCGATAGCATCAGCTATCGGAATCAATCCAGATGAATCAACTGGACTATAAACACCCCTAATCAACGAATTATTACCGGCAACGGTATTAGCGAGAAAAATTAGTCCACCAATTGCTGACACTAAAGCAATAACTAAAATACGAGACGGCGTTTGCACATTTGAAAACACCAAATTAAGTATTTATCCATTATCAAGAAAAAGAAGACAACAGCGGGACTAAAATTCGAGAGCCAAAAGTATGACCAAAGTTTAGTAAGATTTTCTAAAGAAAGTGGTAATTTATTAATACTTGATATGCACGAATGGAGTGTGGCATTTGACAAAAAGCTTTCTCGTCGCGATTTTATTAAAATATTAGGAGCAGGTGCGACTACAGTTGCATTCGGTTCGATATTTGGAGGATTTTCATCTTTATTGTCTACCAGTAAGAATGGACGTGGCAGTAATGTTGGCGGTGGTGGTGTTCAGCAAGCTGCTGCTCAGTCGGCCCCAGGAACCTTTGTGC
>JALZFN010000181.1 GCA_030861545.1 Thermoproteota archaeon
GGTTTTCAATCCTCAATGCTTTTCTTGGCAACAATTGGACTTGCAGTTCCAACCATTTTGGCAAGCACCACTCTTTCCCCTATGGAAAATCAGAGTCAGGTGCAGCTGCTAAGCGATGCATTGGCAACAATACTGCTGGTCGTTTACATCCTTGGAATAGTATTCACGTTCATTACCCACAAGCATCTATTCACGCCGCCGCCTGAAAGTGCAGATGATGTACAAGAAAGCCATGCCACGCACTGGAGCAAGAAAAAGTCGTTTCTGCTACTTGCTGCAAGCATGGCTGGCGTCGTGGTGGTAAGTGAGATATTGGTAGCCTCTGTTGAGACAACAAGCAAAGAATTTGGGTTTGGCGAGTTATTCGTCGGGGCAATAATTGTAGGTATCGTTGGTAATGCAGCGGAGCACAGTAGCGCAATTCTCCTTGCAAGGAAAGGCAAGATAGAGCTTTCAATTGGCATTGCAGCAGGGTCAGGCACCCAAATAGCGCTTTTTGTAGTCCCAATTCTGGTATTTGCAGGTATTGTAATGGGCCAGCCATTTACCCTTGTATTTACGCTCTTAGAGCTTGCGACGATTTTCCTGGCAGCGATAATTCTAAACCTTATAGTCCACGATGGAAGGAGTAATTGGTTTGAAGGGGTGATGTTGACCGCAGTCTATATCATAATTGCAATAGCATTCTTTTTTGTTGGAGACTAGCGCACTTGTCTGTCCGGGTGATTGATGACTCTATTTTTTATGTTGTTGTCTTCATGAGAGTAGCAGGGCGGCTTGAAGGTAATAGCCATGATGCCGAGCATGTATATCCCCTCCTCTCTCTTTTTTTTAGGGGCCGTTCTTGTTCTTGAATTCAAGGACTCTGTTAATCAGATAAGTGTGCATCCTTGAGTCACCTGAGAGCTCAGGATGAAACGCAGTCCCAATGATATTCTTTTGCTTGACCGCCACGATCCTATTGTTGAACTTGGCGACTACTTCTACATCCTTGCCTAGCTCACTTACAGCTGGAGCCCTGATAAATACGCCGTTGAATGCCTCTTTACCCAGCAAGCTTATTGAAAGATCTGCTTCAAAGGAATCGTTTTGCCTTCCAAAGGCATTTCTCTCAATGACGATATCAAGGTTGCCTATCAATTTCTGCTTCGTGTCACCTACTGTCCTGTCATAGGCCCTCTTGGATAGCATTATCATACCAGCGCATGTGCCAAGCACTGGCATGCCTTCTGAGATGCGCTTCTTTATGACCGGCAGTGCGCGCTGAATGGCAGCAAGTGTGCTTTGCACAGTGCTCTCGCCACCTGGCAAGATGAGGCCATCGAGCTTTTCCATCTCTTCAGGGTAGCGCACCATCTCTACACTTCCATCCACCTGTAACTCTTGAAGCGCCTGCCTTGTGGCTGCTACGTTTTCCTCTATGTCGCCCTGAAGACCAAGAACTCCAATTGTTACTGACTTCTTATTCTTATTGCCGCTGCTGCTGCCGCTCAGGCGTGTTCTCCTCTTTCCTGCATACGAAGCTCAAGATTATTCGTATCCATGCCAAGCAGCGACTTCTTTTCATCAACCATCTTTTGTGCTTCCATCACTATCTTGGGATCGTCATGGAATGTCGTAGCAAGCACTACTGCCCTTGCCCTCTGGGCCGGGTCATCAGACTTGAAAATGCCAGAACCTACAAACACACCATCGCAGCCAAGATTCATCAAGAGCGCTGCGTCTGCGGGCGTGGTAATCCCTCCAGCTGCAAAATTAACTACAGGCAACCTTCCAAGGCGCGCCGTTTCTTCAACTATTTCATATGATGCTTTCAATTCGCGTGCAGCCTTCATCAGCTCTTGCATATCGCCGTCCTGATAAATTGATCTGACTCTGCGTATTTCACTATTAACCATGCGTATGTGCGTTACTGCCTCAGACACATTGCCAGTCCCCGGCTCGCCTTTTGTTCTTATCATCGCGCAGCCCTCTTCGATCCTACGTAATGCCTCGCCAAGATTTTTAGCGCCGTTGACAAACGGAGTTGTAAAGTCCCATTTCCAGATATGGCGTTCTTCGTCTGCAGGCGTCAGTACTTCGCTTTCATCTATCATGTCGACACCTACAGCTCCAAGTACCTTTGCTTCTTCTGTGTGGCCAATCCTGCATTTAGCCATAATTGGAATTGTTATGGCGTCCATTATCTCTTGAATTATCTTAACGCTTGCTGTCCTTGCCACTCCACCTGCCTTCCTGACATCATATGGCAGTTTGTCAAGAACCATGACTGCTACTGCGCCAGCCTCTTCTGCTATGACTGCCTGCTCGACATTTGTTACGTCCATTACAACACCGTGTTTTTGCATATGAGCAAAGCCGCGCTTCAATAAAGTCGTTCCACGAACCATGCGGGCATTTTCGATTGTGTATACTCTAACACCCTTCGGTTTTGGCTCAGTGGCCACAAGAGATATTGTCATTATTATATTACAACCCTACTTGGCTGAAATGCTCTATATATTTTCCGTCAGCTGCGGCGGCTTACAGTAATAATCCTAACCCCTCTTGACCACCACAAATTCATTATTTTGTTGATAGAATTGTATGTTACTACAAAAGCATGTCTCGGAATGCATTTGTTATTGAATCTTTTCGAGTCCTTCTAAGCCTTAAGCATGTACTCTGTCAAGTTATAACTACTCTCCTCCTATTTGCTAGCAAAATCAATCTTTGACGTCTCTTTGCGTAGAGCTGACTCTAAATAG
This sequence comes from Thermoproteota archaeon, assembly GCA_030861545.1. Classification (GTDB taxonomy): domain Archaea; phylum Thermoproteota; class Nitrososphaeria; order Nitrososphaerales; family Nitrososphaeraceae; genus Nitrososphaera. The sequence continues at coordinate 2,748 of JALZFN010000181.1, forward strand.
TGGTAGATATTCATGTCTTGGAACCTTCTATTATTATTATCAACTGTATTATTTCATCTTTTGTTTTCACATCTTCTTTCAGCTCTTGATGTATATCACTCCAACCGGTCAATTTCAGTTTCAAGCACTTTGGCACACGTTGCAGCAAAGGGTCACTATGCTTCTTCCTGACTATTGTTATAGGCGAGGTGTTCTTGTTACATTCAACACGTACTTCCAGCTATTGCTGCTGCTGCTATTATTAAAGCCGGGCACAAATACAAGCGCTGCCATTACAGCGCGTGTGTCAAGCCCAAAGCAATCACTATCAAGAACTTAGAAACCGTCATTATTTCGTCTGCTGCTGCTGGGTAGACCTAATATAATTCAGCAGGCCGCCAGCTATCAAAACTTCTCTCTGTCTAGAAGTCAAGTCAACCTTGAGCATTATTTGGTTCTTGTCAGACATCGCTTCCATTATGTTGTTTTCTTTCTTTAGATTGCTGACTACATTTTCTATTGTAATAGGTACACCCTGGGTTAGCAGCTCAAAGTTAGAAGCATTCTCGAACTCAAATGGTATTATCCCAAAGTTGATCAGGTTTGCTTTGTGGATTCTCGCAAACGATTTTGCGATCACACCTTTGACTCCCAGATACATCGGCGCCAGTGCAGCATGTTCTCTACTAGAGCCTTGACCATAGTTTTCCCCTCCAACTATAAAGCCTCCATGCTTTTCCTTCGCTCTTTTAGCAAAGTCGGGGTCAATCCAGTAGAATACATATTCACTTATCGCAGGCACGTTGCTTCTGAGCGGCAATATCTTTGCCCCTGCCGGCATTATGGCGTCTGTACTAATATTGTCTCCAACTCTTAACAGCACTTCGCCCTGCAGCACGGATTCCATTGGCTGCCGCAGTGGGAGAGGGCGTATGTTAGGGCCTCTTGCTATCTGGACTCTGTCAGCCTTATCTGCTGGGGCCGGCGGCACAATAGATGCGTCATCAATTACAAATTTGTCAGGCCATGGAATGTTAGGATATTCGCCAAGGTCTCGTGGATCGGTTATATTGCCTGTCACAGCACAAGCAACACATACTTCGGGTGATGTCAGGTATACCTTGTCATCCTTTGTGCCACTTCTACCGGGCCAGTTGCGGTTAAAAGATCTAATTGAAATCCAGTCAGTTCCAGGCGCAGAGCCCATGCCAATACAGCCCTGACAACCACTTTCAAGCAGCCGGGCGCCAGAGGCGATGATGTTGTATATTGATCCGTCACGTGCTACAGTCTCAAGGACCTGTTTTGAGCCTGGGTTGATTGCCATGGTGACATCTGAATGTATCTTCTTGCCCTTTAGCACGTGAGCAACAGTCATCATTTCAACATAACTTGAATTGGTGCATGAACCAATGAGCACCTGATGAACATCTGTGCCTTGAACATCGCGTACCTTATGCACAGCATCCGGCGAGCCGGGGAGTGCAATCAATGGCTCAAGCTGACTTAGGTTTATCTCCATATTTTCGTCATAGCTGCAGCCAGGATCTGCTGTGAAACGCTTGTAGTCTTGGGATCTGCCTTGACGGGTCATGTAGTCAAGTGTGACTTCATCAGACTCAAACAATGATGTTGTGGCACCAAGCTCTGCTCCCATGTTGCATATGGTTCCTCTCTGCGGAACACCGAGGTTCTTGATACCTTCGCCATAGTACTCAAAAATCTTTCCGACTCATCCTTTGACAGACAGTCTTCTTAGCATTTCGAGAATTATGTCCTTGGCAGTGACCCACGGTCTGAGCATGCCAGTCAACTTTACACCGACTATCTTGGGCATTTTGGTGTAAAATGGCGCGCCAGCCATGGCTACAGCTACATCGAGGCCACCTACTCCAATTGCCATCATGCCTGCACCACCAGCAGTGGGAGTATGGCTGTCAGAGCCAATCAGCAGTTTGCCTGGTATTGAAAAGCGCTCAAGGTTCACTTGATGGCAGATGCCATTACCCGGCTTGCTATAGTAAATACCGTACTTTTCTGCAAATGTTTGGAGGAAGCGGTGATCATCGCCGTTTTCAAATCCAGTCTGGAGGATGTTATGGTCAACATAGATGGCGGCATGCTCTACTTTGACCCGCGGTATGCCCATCGCTTCAAACTGAAGGCAGGCCATAGTCCCAGTCGCATCTTGCATGAGCACCCGGTCTACCTTCAGGCCTATTTCCTGACCCACTTCCGCCTTACCGTCGACAAGATGAGATGAAATTATCTTTTGAGCAATACTTTGATACGTCGTCACATTATCTCTGGGGTTTCTAGCGAGCAATCGATATTTATTAATATGTTATTCTGTCGATCCGTCGCTTGCTGCAAGTGGCTTCATCTCTTCGACCTTGAGCTCTTTACCACACCGGGGGCATTTAACATTCTGAAGATCGTTAATCTGTTCTAGCTCACTCTTGTCTGATGGACACTTGTTATCAAAATGAGCATCCATTACATCTGCGTGCACAAATGCAAGCTCCTTTCTGCACACAAACAGCTTGTATTGAGCAAAATCGTTATTGACATCAGTCAGGATCTGATCCATGTCTGGTGTCCCAACAGGGTGCTTTGACTCATAGCCACAGGATGGGCACTTGAAGCTATAAACCTTCAACGACGTCTATAAGGCGGCTCTGAATAAAAACATGTCAAGGTGCAAAAATTTTACTCAAGGGCATTATCGCATTATAGGCATATATTTTAAATTGTCTGCACATTTCGGTAAAGTAATGATTAAATAAAGATCTCAGGTTACTCTGCAAAGAAAGCAAATTCCACGATCTGATTATATTTTCTTTAAAATCTTATATTCAACTCAATCTTGAGAATGTACTCTGTGATTCTTCACTGAGATTAGGATAGAGTATCAACACTCAATAGATAAATGCGCACTATCCGGAAATTGAGTGATGTGTTCCATTATTGGCATAATTAGCAAGAATATTGTCGCGCCAGCATTGGTCGAGAGCCTCAAGAGGATGGAATATAGAGGCTACGACAGCGTGGGCGTAGCGACGCTTTCAACTAATAAGATTTCTGTAAAAAAAGGGATAGGCAAGGTAGGTCAAGTAAACAACAGTCTTAACCTTGCCGGGATGGAAGGCTTCATAGGCATCGGACATACGAGGTGGGCTACGCATGGGGGCGTGACTGACTATAACGCTCATCCTCACCCCTGCTGCACAAACGACATTGCAGTCGTACATAATGGAATAATTGAGAATTATCTGCCCCTTAAGGAAGAGCTGGTTAAGAGTGGTCATAGATTCAAAAGCGAGACAGATACAGAAGTTATTGCTCATTTGCTTGAAGAGCATTACAAAGCAGACGGAGACGTCAAGCATGCAATGATAGAAACAGTAAAGCGGCTTGAGGGGTCGTACGCATTTTTGGCTATGTTTGCAAACGGCACACTTGCATGTGCACGCCTTGACGAGCCTCTCGTAATAGGCATTTCTGATAAGACATATTATGCATCAAGTGACGTTCTTGGCTTTTTACAATATACTGATCAGGCCATATTTCTTGACAATCGGGACATAGCGGTTATTGCTGACACCGGCGGCATCAGCGTTTTCAATTTCGGTGGAGAGCCTGTGACAAGGAACATCACGAAAGTGGCATGGGAGCTTGCTGACGCCAACAAGGGAGAGTTTGCACACTATACACTCAAGGAAACATTTGAGCAGCGTACAAGTGTAAAAGCCGCCACCTATCAAGACGAGCACAAGATAAAGGCATTTTGTGACGCAATTACAGGCGCTAGCAACATTATTGTTACTGGTAGCGGCTCAAGCTACCATACTTCGCTCATACTCTCTATGTTGGGCTCTCGCTTTTTGAAAAAGCACTTTGAGCCTGTGATGGCAAGTGAGTTCAAATACAATATGGACTCAATAGACAAAGACACAGTAATTGTTGCAATATCTCAGAGCGGCGAGACAGCAGATGTATTATCGGCGATTAAACTAGCAAGCGCAGCTGGCGCAAAAATCCTGTCCATTGTAAATGTTCAAACATCGTCTCTTGCAAGGGTCGCAGATGTTTCGCTTAGCATCAAAGTCGGCCCCGAGATCGGAGTTGCAGCTACAAAGAGCTTTACCGGTCAAGTGTCACTGGGATATGCGATAATTGACAGGATCAGCGGAGGTAAGCTTGGCTTTGATAGAGAAATGGTTTCAGACAAGATATCAAAGATGCTTGCAGGCTCTACAAGCATAGAAAGGCTTGTAAACATGATAATGCCAAAGGTTAACGATATCTACATTCTCGGAAGATCTATTCATTTCCCAATTGCCCTTGAAGGCGCGCTTAAAATGAAAGAGCTTGCTTATGTTCATGCAGAAGGGATTGCTGCAGGCGAGCTAAAGCATGGTCCGCTTGCTCTGATGGATAAGAATGCAGTCGTGTTTGTGCTTAATCCTGACGACAAGACCTATGTTGACACGCTTTCTAGCGCACATGAAGTGAAGGCAAGAGGAGCCAAGATAATTGGCGTTTCAAATCTACCAAATGATGTTTATGATGCCATGATAGAGATTCCTAAGATGGATAACGAGCTACTATACCCGCTGGTAGAAATCATCCCACTTCAGCTATTTTCCTACTATCTTGCACTACAACACAATGCTGATCCAGACTTTCCACGGAACCTTGCAAAGTCAGTCACTGTTAGGTAAAAGAAAGTATTTAATTAGTTTATTTGTATGAGAGAGAACATATCTACGAGAAGAATGAGAGATGGCATACAGCAGCAGCGGCAGTAGTAGTAATAGCAGTAGTATCGATGATGTGAATTGCGAGAATTGCGGCAACCCGATTGATGCATGCATGTGTGTCTGTCCTTACTGTGGCCAAAAGGATTCATGTGAATGCTGTCTCTATGACGCTGCGACAGGCGGCGGCTAGTATAGTACTACCAGTTCTAAAGCATTAAAAGAAGGACAAGCGAAGGAATTCATGTTGGAAAAAACAGTTACAAATTCTTTGAGCTGGGTAACAGGAGGAGCTCAAGGAAGCGGCGTCGATTCTGCCGCAAATATCTTTTCCCGTGCCTGTGCCATAGGAGGTTTGCACCTATTTGGCAAGAGGGAATACTATTCCAACATCAAAGGTGAGCATAGCTACTTTACTGTAAGGGTTAGCAATGAGCCTGTGCATTCTCATGTTGATGGGATAAACATGCTAGTTTCATTTGATGCTGAAACAGTCTTTCGCCACTTTGAAGAGGTGACAGAAGGCGGCGCTATAATCTACGATTCAGATATTGTCAAAACCGGGATTGACGAGGTGCCGACCATTGATGACCCTGCTGCTGTACGCATTAAAAAGGTGCTACAAGAAGCTGGCCTTGGATTTACACTGCAAGATGCACTTGAGCACGCCAAAAGACGTGGAGCGATCTTGTTCCCTATGCCATTCTTTCAGCTCTTGCAAGAGTTTGCGCAAAAAGCAAATGATCCTGCGCTCAGCAAGCTGACCCGCATGGTAAATGTCATGGCGCTATCAGCTTCTATGGCAATAATGGATTTTGATAGCGAGGTGTTGGCAAGAGCTATTCAGTTTATCTTCCGTACAAAAAAGAAAGTAGCTGACTTAAATGTACAGGCTTCTGTTCACACGTACAACTATGCTAAGGCAAAATTTGCAGGAAGCAACTTTGGCTACAGTCTAAAGTTAAGACCTCCTGAGCCTGGCACCATAATAGTGCAGGGTAACCAGTCGTCTGCGCTAGGCAAGATGGTCGCTGGCTGCCGTTTCCAGACCTATTATCCGATTACTCCTGCATCAGATGACAGCGAGTTTCTTGAATCAAACGAGATACTGGATTTGTACGATTCAGGCAAGAAAGGCTCAACTGTTGTCATTCAGACAGAAGACGAAATAGCAGCGATTACCATGGCAATTGGTAGTGCCCTTACAGGTGTCCGCACTGCCACGGCAACATCCGGGCCTGGATTTTCATTGATGGCTGAAGCCCTCGGATGGGCTGGAATTAATGAGGTGCCAGTGGTGATCTCACTCTACCAGAGAACTGGACCTTCGACAGGCCTTCCAACCCGGCATGAGCAGGGCGACTTGAATTTTGCAATTAATGCTGGCCATGGTGAGTTTCCAAGAATCGTGTTTGCTTCAGGTGACATCGAGGAGAGCTTTTATGATACTATAAAGGCGTTCAATTTTGCAGACCGGTATCAGATGCCAGTGATACACATGCTGGACAAAGCGATAGCAAATAGCCTCATCACTTGCAACAACTTCGACATCAACAAGGTTGCAATTGACAGGGGCTCTATGATAAAGGAGGAGGAGGTAATAACAGAGCAGGACAAAGGGACAGCCGGCAACTACCTCCGATTCAAGCTGTCAAGCAGCAACAACAACCCAATAAGCCCAAGGGTGGTGCTTGGCACTAAGGATGCGATTTTCTGGAATAGTGGAGATGAGCATACGGAGGAAGGACACATCACAGAAGACCCTGAGATAAGAGTTCAGATGATGAATAAGAGGATGAGTAAACTGGATATTGCGCTAAAGGAAATACCTGATGAAGATAAGGCGGTGGCTTATGGCGACAGTAGTGGCGCTAACGGCGACGACTACGGTGGCGGCGTGGTCATCATCAGTTGGGGCTCGACTAAGGGCGCTATATTGGATGCAATGGACAAACTAGCAGCTGAAGGGATGAAGAAGGTCAAATTCATTCAAGTCCGGCTCATGCACCCATTTCCATCAGAGTTGGTCAAATCGATGCTAAAAGGCGCCAAGACAATAATCGATATTGAGATGAACTACAGTGGTCAGCTGGGCTCACAGCTGAGACAGCACACCGGCATAGAAGCCCAATACCAGATCGTAAAATATAACGGCAGGCCAATGTCAGTTGACGAGGTTTATAATACTGTAAAGCGAATAATAATCAGTGGAGACGCTCCAAAGAGGCAGGTTATGAAAAGTGGCGCTTAAATTATCAGATTACAAGACGG
>JALZFN010000194.1 GCA_030861545.1 Thermoproteota archaeon
ATACTCACTCTTGTTTAGGATGCCTTTTTCATCAAGCATCTCCACCAGTGTGGTGATGCGGGCGCTCAATTCTTCTGTCTCGCTGAGCTCCTTGCCAGTAACTTTTCTTGGTGCAACCAGATCGTCATCGCCGCCGCTATCACTGCCAGATGCGTGGTCGTGGTGATGATGATGGCGCCTTTTCTCAGCCATGAGCTCTAGGTATGATTGCAAGTATATAATTGTCAGCCAATTTTATAGCAGATGTGTGTACGCATAAGAATGATGATTATTATGATGGCTCAGTACTGGATAAGTATAATAATATTATTTGGCATCTTTCTTTCCTTTAAAATCCCTTAAGTAGGAATATACCCGATATCTGATACAACAATTTGTCCACCGATGTAGCAATCAGAGAGCTGGACTGGTATCTGCGCGACCACCTATTCAGACAATCATCTAATGCAGGCAAGACTGTGTTTAGAAGGGAATCGCTGCCAAGCGAGATGGTTACACTTTACTTGAGGTATAGAGGAGCAGACATGAAGCAGCTTTCAGACAGCCTGAACCCGGTCATCGATGGTCTGCTGGCAAGAAAGGTCTTAGAGCAGAGCGGCAATGAGCTCAGGCTTTTGGGCAACCTCACGCGCCTCCAGTGCGCAAACACAAAATGCTTTTACATAAACTATCTATCAGAAATGGAGCCAAGAATCTGCCTCCGTTGCCAGCATAGCGAGCTTTATGATTTTCCAAAGAAGAATAAGAAGAAAGCTTGATATGAACTTGGGCAAAGCTCTATAGTAGTCATAATAAAATGCTGCTGCAACTGCAGAGCAGGAAAAAGTGGACGGTAAACGGCACATCTAGAATAAAACCTGCTCAGGAAACTTTAGAGAAAGTAATCCCACTATCAAAAAAAATAGGAGTCACAAGACTTGCTGACATTACTGACATGGACAGACTGCGCATTCCAAATTATTCTGCTGTCCTGCCGGGAACTGAAGACTATATCTGGGTGTACAGTGGTAAGGGCCCAACAAAGGAGCACGCAATGGCAAGTGCACTGATGGAAAGCATTGAGCGCTACTCATCTCTTCCAACAGGCGGACCGCGCAAATTTGTGCGCTCAAGCTATGCAGAATTATTGTCCAAAAAACACAAAGTCTTGCATCCAGATGAAATAGTTGAGCCGGTGAGGTTTGAGTATAGAAATGATATGCTAATGGATTGGCTTAGTGGCTACGATATTATTAACAATGAAGAAATAATGGTGCCTGCATCAATTGCACTATTTCGCTACAGTCCACAGCCACCAGCTGTGAATCCATTTGCATACTTTCACACAAACGGCCTTGCATCAGGTAATGTGATGGAAGAAGCCGTTTGCCACGCACTTTGTGAAGTTATCGAGCGCGATGCCATGAGCATTGCTGAATTGCGGGCAAGCGCAATACCATTTCATATTTTGCGAACATTGGTACATTCACTTAACGCAAATAAAATCCCAGTTCCATCAATTCCTGGAGACAGATTCGTCGACGACCCTACTGTGTTTCCCGAAGTAGACATGTCGGAAGTAGATTTTGAGCCTGTCAGAAACTTGATAGACAAATTCAAGCATGCAGGCATTTCACTTGTAATAAAAGATATTACCTCTGATATCGGCATACCAACTTTCAATGCAAGTAGCGTAGAGTGGGTCACTCATGACTACGGTTATCTTGCAGAAGGACATGGGACACATCCTGATGCAAGGATAGCTCTTCTCAGGGCAATAACTGAAGTGTCGCAAACAAGGGCTGCCAATATTCAGGGAGCAAGAGATGATCTGCGCAAAATAAAATATGGCGAGAGCAATACCGATGATAGGCGGGCGTGGCAGTTTATGCCATCATCTAGAAAGGTAAAGTTTTCGCAGGTGCATACGTTCTTTAATGAAGATATATTGGACGATATCAAGTTGATTCTCTCAAAGCTTAAGAAAGTGGGACTTGACCATGTTATAATTGTCAACTTGATAAATCCAGATATCGGTATACCAGTGGTACGAGCAATAGTGCCAGGCTTAGAGACATTTAAGATAACTAAATCAGTAATGGGTATGAGAGCAAGGGCATGTTTTAAGCAATGGGCAAACCAGTAATATTTTTGGGCCCTTCGCTGAGTCAGGAAAAGGCAAAGGGAATCTTCGCAGACGCAGATTACCGGCCACCAGCAAAAAAAGGTGACTTTTTGAGACTTGCTGTAGATCGTAATGTTAGAATTGTTGGCTTTGTAGATGGCGTATTTTTGCAAGATTATCCGCCAACACCAATTGAAGTATACCAGCTTGTAAGAAAACAAGGCATGGTCTTGGCAGGAGCTGCAAGCCTTGGTGCATTGCGTGCAGTAGAAC
>JALZFN010000207.1 GCA_030861545.1 Thermoproteota archaeon
TGTTATAGCTAACTTACCCCGTTAAAGAGCACGTAGAGGATGCAGTTTATGGCTAACCTGTGAGAGCGTGTGAGTCAGAGACGGGGTACAAATCATTTTTATAACCAACCGACCACAAATGCCAACAACAATGTCACAGCAAAATGGTGACAAAAAACCTGTGGAAGAAAAAAAGCCAAAGGCAGTTGCGTTGCTATCTGGAGGCCTTGACAGTAGCCTAGCCGTGAAAATAATGCTAGAGCAAGGCATCGAGGTTGAAGCCATTGCTATCAAGACACCATTTTGTGATTTTGACTGCGGCAAGGGCTGCGGCCAGCGCGTCAGAGAGGTAGCTGATGAACTTGGAATCAAGCTAAAGACAGTCTACTTTGGCGAAGAATACATTCGTATGCTAAAGAAACCTAAATACGGCTATGGATCAGGTATGAACCCATGCATCGATTGTAGAGGCATGATGTATAATGCCGCTAAGGAGCACATGAAAAATACGCATGCTGATTTTATAATCACAGGCGAAGTGCTGTTTCAGCGCCCAATGAGCCAGAATAGTCGTGCCTTACATGTCATTGAAAAAGAAACTAGCATGGAAGGCAGGGTGCTTCGCCCCCTTTCTGCAAAGCATCTTCCACTTACCGACGCCGAAAAAATGGGATTGGTAAAGCGTGAAAATATGTGCGATATCAAGGGTAGATCAAGGAAAGGTCAGCTGACACTTGCAAAACACTTTGGAATATCTGATCCGCCAAATGCGGCCGGCGGCTGTCTTTTGACAGACCCTGCTTTCTCAAAGCGCGTCAAAGATATTATGGACCACAGCGATGACGTTCCAACGCTTAATGACATTGAACTCTTGAAGGTTGGCAGGCATTTCCGGCTCACAGCTGATGCCAAGCTCGTGGTTGGCAGGAATAAGACTGAAAATGAAGTTATAACGGCACTTGCCACAGAAGATGACATCGTTATAGAGGCCAAGGACTATGTTGGTCCATCGTGTATACTGCGCTGCAAAGAGTATGATCATACGCTGCTGATAAGATGTGCCGCAATTGCCCTACGCTACTCTGATGCCCCAAAGGGTACAAATTCCAAGGTCCGCATAATCATCCACGGCAACGAAAGTGAGCTCACGGCGCTGCCTGATGACATCTCGACGATAGATGCTGTGAGAATATAGTGAAATAATATCCCACTGGTATTTTCTTTGTTAGGTGTTCCCTTATATTGATAGAAGTCGGTTGATGGCGCTAGTAAATGTCATATTACCTTATCTATAACTCCTTTACATTTTCCTAGACTCTAGGGATATATCATCTATTGAATTTTAGGTATATTGCTTCGCTGTTCGCTACTCGTGTATTCTCTGAGGTATTTGTAGTCAAACTTTAGATGTTTTTGCTCTGCCATGTTGCCTTGTGCACATGAGATATTCAAATCATTCTTCAGTGAAAGTTATGCATACAATGACATGTATAAGAGAGAATAATCATACAGAACGAAATTAGAATCGGAACAACTAATTTACCACCTGAAAAACTAATAGGGCCATATTTGTTGTGAATTATATAAGATGACTACAAAATCTGTGTTATTGTCATTTAGCTAAAATCAACTATTGAGTAAACGAGAATTGACCAGTATGACTATTGACTATGCATGATAACTTCAGCTGCAATTCGCAGAAGATAGGCAAATGCAGACTGAGAAAGCACCTGTTTATTTGAAGGCACTTACGCTGCGGGATATCTCCGATATCAGCTCAGTAAAGGAAGACATCAAAAAACACATGATTCTGATTCTCAGGGTGACGCCTCTTGCTCAAAAGGACCTGGAGGACTTGCGCAAGGTTGTCGAAGATTTGTATTCTTATGCTCAGTCAGTGGGCGGAGACGTCGCAAGGCTAGGCGAAGAGCGCATTGTCATCACGCCTCCTGGCGTTAAGATCTGGCGAGGAGTATACGATCTAAAGTAGCTTTATCGCTTCCTGCACTAGGGGATGCTGAGTCTGTATTCTGAATTGCTTGTTTATCATACTTGCAAGGTTCTGCGCTTTTGAACGTTCACCATGGTTGACAAGGACGCGCCGAAGTTTGGGACGAAGTCTCATAATGTATGCCATAAGCTGGTTATAGTCACTATGGCTGCTAAAGCCATCGATTCTTTCTACTTGGCACTTAAGATCTATTGTTTCGCCCTCGATTGTAATTTGTTTTGCACCATCCTGTATTGCTCTTCCAGGAGTATCAAGCGCTTGGTACGACAGCATAATTAGTGTGCTTGTTGGATCACTGGCTATTTGCTTCAGGTAGCTCACTGATGGTCCTCCGATCAGCATTGACGAAGGTGCAAGCACAATTGCAGACTCTCCAGGCCTAAGTGTCTCAGACTCAACCGTTGAGAATTGTGATTCAAATTGGCTCGCTTCCGACTCGAGTAC
>JALZFN010000213.1 GCA_030861545.1 Thermoproteota archaeon
GCAATTACTGGAAGCTCAAGGCAATTGATTCGCTAGAGACATCCAGCGAACTCCCGGAGGAAGAGCAAAAGAAGCTTATTGAGACGTTGCTAGACAATCAAGAGATAAAACAGATCCTTGTAAAGGCATCGTCTTCAGAGCAGACCTACAAGGGAATTGGAAGCACCTAAAGGATACAGTGCAAGTTCTTAGCGTTGCCCTCCGAGTAACGACAAGAAACTAGAGAAAGCTCATCGGAAAAATTGGCACTCAAAAAGAAGCATGCGCATAAACAGCATGTTTTCAATTTATTATAGAAATCATAATTGCGATAGTAGCCGAAAGTTATCATCTAGCTTCTTTGGCTCTTCTACAACCGCTTGTGTAGCTGTGATTCAATTAGAATTTCATACAAGCCAATCCATTTGATTTCGATGATCTTTTTATTCTTTCCATTTTCTTGTAGTATTTGTGAATAGATGATCCGTACTGAAGTGCCTTCTTGCGCTTTGTTGCTGATTCTTCAGGCACGCCTAAAGCAAGCGCCGTCCCTCTCAAAATATGCTTCCTTGTCATGTCGTTAGGTCCTTCGATCTTTTGCTCGATAGGAATACTCTTGGAGAATTGTATGAAACCAGGAGATAGAAATGGTTGCCGGACTTGTACGCATAATGGAGCCGCGGCAATTTCTATTTCCTCTGTCAAAGTGAGCTCATTGGCGATCTTTTTATCCATTAATTTATTTATCTCTGCATCTCCCCCGTGATAGACTTCACGATATTCATCGTAGCCGCAGAATAGTTCGTCGCAACCATTAGCACTTAAGACTATATTTAATTGATTCTGCTTTGCAAGTCTACAGATGTAAAAATACGCTATGCAGTTTTCAATATGAGAGGTATTGTCGCACCTTATGGATTGTTGTATACGCTGTACGTTTTTTTCGAAATCAGAATAATTGATCTCGCATACCTTGTGTTCTAACCCCATTTTTGAAGCAATGCTTTTTGAGAAGTAAATATCATGAGAGCCAGGAAATCCTACCGTGATAAGTATAACTTGTATGCTGAGATTGTGACATATCTTGGCAAGTATAGAGCTATCTACACCGCCCGAGAATGCTACTGCTACTTTGTCGATTCCTGAGAGACTCTCAGCAACAGCATCATAGAGTGCTGTTTCAAGATGACGAACTTCTATAGACTTGTTTGTGCCCAGATATATGCAAATCTCAACAGGAGGAAATACCATATATATATATGCTCAAGATCAAACTTTGTTTGAATAGGACTAGAGATATGGCTAAAGACAGGATCGTTCTTAATAGCGATCTACGTTATATAGACAAAGGGAATCTCCTGCGCAGCAGGTCAGAATTATCTGTTGCAAAGATCTTATCATTTCTGGGTTACGACTATCGCTACAATGTAGACTTAAAGCTGCCAAATGGCGAGTCTGTCAAGATTGACTTTGATGCAGGAGGAAACAAATACATTGAGGTAGTAGATTCAGAGGATGATGTTATCAAGTTTAGGCACATACATGAGCAGCTTCCAGCCCTTGACATAATTGCCCTAGGCCAGTCAAAATATGCAAGCAGGATAACCGAAATAGATTCGCTTTTCTTTTTCGATAATAATACTAATCACAGTCAGACAGGCTCAATTTTCATCGAAGACCCCACTCTCGCATTTGACTACGCTCACATCCTGCCCCTAGTGGAGAAATGCTCCGTGCTGCATGGCCATACATCGACTGTGATGGTCGAGATAATTGGTAGCATGAAAGATAACATAGTAGTTGACTTCGGGGAAGCAAAAAGGATAATCAAAGAGACGCTCAATGCAATAGATCACAAATTCTTCATCAACAAGAAATACCTGCAAAAGGAAGATGATGTTCACTATTACGTAGTATTTGAAGGCTCGAAAGGATACTTTAGCCTTCAGTTGCCGAAATCCACTACATACATGCTTCCTGGTGAGGCAACGGTGGAGAGTCTTTCTTCAGAAATAATCAAACTCCTTGCACCCAAAATGCCTCCGAACGTAGAGGCCCTTGGCGTATATATCTATGAAGGGATCAATAAGGGTGCTCACATTATTGCGGGAGTAAAAAAAGAGGAATAAATGGAGAGCGATAAGGCTCTTGTAATGCTCTCAGGGGGGCTTGATTCTGCTACTTGTCTTTACTGGGCAAAGGAAAAATTCTCTGATATATCCACGATTACGTTCAACTACTTTGGTAGGATTATACAGGAAAAGCGCGCTACAGTAAAGCTTGTCAAGGAAGCAGGAATAAACGATCTCATAGAAATAGATCTGCCCTTCGTAAGGGAAGCAGGCGACTTTTTCAGCGGGCGCTTCAGAAATCCGGATTCTGATGGTGTCAGGCCACCGTCATATATACCAGCAAGGAATATGATATTTTATTCGATAACTGCCTATTATGCAGAATACCGGGGTATCAGATGGATCATTGGAGGTCACAACTTGCATGATGTTAAATTCTTTAAAGATGCTTCAAAAAGTTACATAGATAAACTGAATGGTCTTTTTAAAGAAGGATGTCTTTTATGTGATGACGAAGTATATCAAATACTGCTTCCACTAGCGCAGATGGACAGGAGACAGATAATTGAGCTTGCCATTGATCTAAAAGCGCCAATAGAATTGACGTGGAGCTGCCATAGAGAAGGAAGTTCCCATTGCGGTAAGTGCTACGCATGCAGACAGCGGCTTGAGGCATTTGATAGTCTTGGCCTCCAAGATCCTGCTTTCTTATTCAAGTGAGCCCGCTGATTTCCATTATATATCGCTACTCAGCCTGACATTGCTGAGGTAAATAGTGTCAAATGAATTGACATCTGTCTGGACCTGTAGGGCACCGCTGCCTGGCGTAATGTTTATGATTATACCAAATCCCACAATTCTGCCTTTTAAACCAAGGCCTACGAACATCCTCTTCATACTTTGTTCTTCTAATTGCTTTATAGGTGGCTGAAATAACGAAGCCCCCGAAAGCGAAAACGAGTGGTCCATATATACGACTTTAAGTCGTGAAAGCTCTGCCACACACGAGCCATTGCCAACATGCTTAAGGAATTGATCTAACCTGCGGCCCAAGCGCTCAAGCCTTGATTTGTATATCTGACTGCTGGGCCTAGCGCGGAGGACCTGCCAAGGGCCAGTATCCAATATGTCAAAGAGCAGACCATTTTCACCTAGCAATATTATTGCATCAGGCTGCAATTCTTCCGCGATAACTGCCTTGTACTGCGCTCCACCATTGCTTACATAGCCGTCTGTGTTGACAATAGTGATATTGGCTAGGGAGCTAGTTGTGTGGAGCAGGGATCTTAACTTTTTTGCGATAAAGCCCTCAACTCCTGAAGGCGTTATGCTTCCAACAAATTCAAACTCAGCGGTACTAACATCCCTCAGATCAACCATCTGTTGTGACAGGATTGCTGCCCCTAGGGCGGTAGGAGGTGCAAGGTCACCTTGACCAATGTCTCCATCTATCACGCAGGGAATTAGCCCGTATCTGATCGCCGTATTTGCAAGATACAACGCGAGCGTTGACTTGCCGGTGTCTGTAGCGCCTAGGAGCATCACGGTAATCTTCTTGCCTACAGTCAACGAAAACACTTTCTGAGCAACGGCGCGCCACATCGATGTTCCTGCTTGATTCGGGTGAGCCCACCACATCCTGGCACCATATCCAAGCTGCGCTTGTAGTCTGCACCTATTGCTTAGCTCGAACGGGAGAGCCTTGCCAGCTTTTACCTTTACAGTCTGGCCAGACACATCACTTCCAAGGATATGACACCTTCCATTTACGACTACCTCAGCTGGGCCCTTTATCATGCGAACTCTTACCTTTTGCGACATAATCAATAGTGCTTATTCTTATTACTGCACACTTTGCCTCAAATAATTTTTCTAAAAATCTAGCTAGCCTTAGATGAGAGCATCAATTCTAAACGTTTATTTCTCCATTACGTCGCTTTAGCGCTAAATTTGTCGGCCTCGACAGGCCCGGAGTCTGAACGTCCTCCACCAGACCATCCTCACCAACACCAACTTGTTC
>JALZFN010000234.1 GCA_030861545.1 Thermoproteota archaeon
GGCATAGTGTCAGTGAATGAAATGGTCAAATCCGACCCTCGCCTACCGTTTGGAGGTATCAAGAAGTCGGGCATTGGAAGGGAGCTATCTGAGTTTGGCATCAAGGAATTTGTCAATATAAAATCCGTAGTGGTAAAGGATATCGCCAGTAAACTGCTGGTAGAATAGATAACAGACTCTTTTACTCAGGCGCCCGGTTTAAGGCGCTTAGCCATTGACATCCTTGCATTAATGACATTGATTTGCTCCTCCAGCAGCTTCCTGTAGCCCACAAGCAACTTTTCCTGCTCATCATATGGCTCTTTGCGGATCTCTGTCATCGTATCCTCAAAGACCGTGATTAGCTTCTCGACATCATCTCCTAAGTGCTGGATGTCACGTGAGTCTGTTTTCGCACTGATGTCAACTGATTGGGTTTTAAGCTCGCGTGCTTTTTCTTCAGTCACCTCCTTTGTCTTCTTGCCAAGTGAAGACATAAGCTCCTTGAGCGATCTTCCTGCCTCTTTGGCCTTTGCGGAGACTGACTCCTCTTCTGGCGTTGTTGTTGTTGTTGCAGACTGTACTTCGTATGTTTCAATATCCCCAGACGAGGCAGTCGTTATGGCGGTCTCATCGGTAGCCTCAGGTTCTGAGGTTGTCCTGCTGACTGTTTCTTCGTAAGTATTGGTTTTTTCCTCGCTTGCCACGATAGCTTTAGGCTCTTAAACTTTATAAGAAGTTCAGAGACAAACGAGGCATTTATATCACGAGTATCTAGGGAGAGCAGAAAACACCAAGCAGGGTTGTGGCCGAGCAAAGCCAAAGGGTATCTACGGGAGCAGGCATAATGTCTAGCAGCGAAGAGTAGATCTCAAACTAACCAAAATGAGTTGCCGAGTTGCGCCGCTCCTGAGGAAATTTTAGGAGCAGCAAATGCGGTGGCGTGTGATCCTATTTAGGAAATAGAAAGCAGCGCATCCGTTGCTATCTAGGGATTAATTACCGCTCTTCCAATTATCTTGCCCGCCTTGAGCTCCTCAAGGGCAGTGTTTGCCTGATCAAGTGTAAATTTTCTAGATACGAGGGATTGTATCTTGTTCATTTTAGCTAGGGCTACCAATTCCACTAGATCGGCAAACTTGCCAGTATAGGCTCCTGTGAGCGTAAATGCCCGTAATGGAACGAGTGGAAGATTCAGCTCTAGGGATCCTCCAAATAATCCCACCATCACTAGCCTGCCCCTCTTCCTCAGCATGTTAAGCGAATTTGGCGCAGTCTTCCCATTGTTCACAAAGTCAATGACGGTCTCCGCGCCAAGGTTATTCGTGATATCCTTCACCCCCTTGACCGGATCGCCGGCTGCTGAATTGATCGTTTCGTCTGCCCCTAATCTCGTGGCCTCTGCCAATTTCTTCTCATCAATGTCTACAATGGCTATCCTAGCATTTGTTGTTGCCTTAGCAAGCTGCACTGCCATTAGCCCAAGGCCGCCGGCTCCGACTATGACAAGGGTTTGACCTGGTTGGGCCTCTGTCTTCTTGACGGCTGTATACGCTGTGAGACCAGAGCAGGCAAGTGACGCAGACGAGTTTGGATCGAGCCCCTGCAACTTAACAAGGTATTTGTGGCTTGGGACTAGAACCCATTCTGAATATCCACCGTCTTGGTATACACCCAGGCTTTGTGGGGAATCACAGATGTTTTCTTCGCCGATGCGACATGCGGGGCAAGTGCCCTCTCCTATCCAAGGATAGACTAGCACCTCATCGCCTTTGGAAAAGCCCCTGACGGATTCACCTACTTCTTCTATCGTGCCAGCAATTTCATGGCCGGGCGTAAGTGGGAACTTTACTCCGCGATCTTCAACCTTCATAAATACACCCTGGGGGCCGGCATACCCGCCTTCCCACAAGTGTAGATCACTATGACATACGCCAGCACTTTCAACCCTTACAAGAACCTCATCACTCTTTGGCTTTGGAATACTGATATCCTTGATTTCAAGGGGTTCTTTCGTCTTTATTATGCGTGCAGCCTTCATACCACATGAGGTACTAAAGATCGTTATTAATAGTTAGCAAAAAACTTTTAATCAAAATTTTTGTTTGCAAAAATTTTGACGCAATTAATTGGTGTTGGCTTTGTGGGTATGGCAACAATAATAAAAGTACGGAGTAATCGGATCCCTTTTCGTTATCTGCAACCCTTAACAGGCTATATTGGTCGAACTTGTCCTTCCGTCTTTTTTCACCTGATGGTATCGGTACTAGAGATATAATGCACGTAAGAGCTTTAAGAAACCCCTAATTTCATAAATGCGAAGTTAGACTATGAATTTGCAGTTGTCGTCGTAATCAGCTGCTGTGATATCTGCGAAGAGGCAACTGAGGAATTTTTGCGGCAAAATTATCTTCTACTAGCAACTAACAATGGGCGAAGAGATTCAGATAGAACTTTTAATTGTCACAAAGTAAATAAGGATTTGAATTTCTCGTTCATTGTAATTCAAATATAAATGACTTCTATGATACATACAAATAAGAATTCAGAGAAATTTTAATAACCGATCTCCTACAAAGTAAATAAGGATTTGAATTTCTCGTTCATTGTAATTCAAATATAAATGACTTCTATCCTAAATACTGATAATAAATGGGAGAATTTCTAATAAGTGATACTAATTTCTCAATTATCAACATGTTAAGTACGAAAAGAACAGCAGCTATAATAGCAGCAATGGCTCTGTTGGGCACAGTAGCTCCAGCAGCCTTTGCACAAAATACAGGAGTAAATCAAGACAGCGACTATACAAAACAGGCAAATAAAATAGCACAAGGACAAGGCGCAGCTAATTTCGCAACCGCTGGAGGGTCAGGTGGCAGTGGCGATGATGTGATTGCAGGCAACAATGCTGCAGCAGTATCATTCCAGGACCAAGATGCAACAGCGACTAACGACAATACCGACGACGATACATTCACAACTGACCAAATAGATGTCTGTGCAATAGTACTAGTCGCATTCGTTTGCTGATATAACGCAAATGGCTCCATTGTTAGGTGCGTGCAAGATATAAAAAATATATATACACGCGCACCTCTTTTTTCTTCTCCATTTATACATAACAAGCAGCTTTATTATCCGGATAAAGTCCTAGTGTTCTCCCTACCATGGTCGCACTTTAGAGCAATCAAACAGTTTCTTGTCTTGACCTGATCTTCCGTCACGCTCTGTAGCAATGAACCCTATAGATCTCTACATGGAGAATAATGTTGAGAATCCCATATAACAGATAACTTTGCCT
>JALZFN010000306.1 GCA_030861545.1 Thermoproteota archaeon
GCAATACTTAGTTTCGACTTTAAAAAAGCGCATCTTACCTCTTTGAATCCTATAACCCGGCCTGCGAATTTTCTACTAAAAGTAGTAAATAGTTTTGGTGAAGTATTATGAGCCCAATGGTAAGCGAGGGAGAAGAGAAAACTACTAGTGGAGCAATATCTGACACGGAAATGAACGGAGATAGGACTGAAGGATATGGTACCACTAGGCACGGAAGTCATTTAACAAAGACTAGTGAGGGAGTAGCTGAATCTGAAGATGTGGAGGGAAAAAAAAGTTAAAGACAAAATAATTTTTTGTCATTTAGGTCATTTGACTAGTTGCAAAGTGGATATGGGTTCCTGTTAAATTACATTGTTTTTCCTCATCACTGGCAGCTGAGTTTGCCTGCTATGAGGGGTCCTACTTCTTCACATCAAGAATTTCCTTAACTACAAATTCTTGATGCTAATATCTGCTATGCAGTCATCGAACAACCTTCGTAATATTCATGATCTGACTTGATTTTATTTGCTAAAACTGTAGCCAAACCTCATATCATTATCTTATTGTTTGATTTCTTATTCCTTAAATAGACTACACAGTATCATTCATCGAATTGAATAATCAAATCATGCTCTTGAGCATAATATTATCTGTCGCAATGTTTGTTACCACTAACATAACCTCTGGGTTTCAGACTTCAGTAGCAAACGCTTCTGGTCAATTTATGATTGATACTGGTAATGAAGGCTATAGCAGCGCTGTATTGGATAATGAAGATAATGATACTAACACTGGTGATAATAATATGACGGACGATAATATTGTGGCCATCAGCAGCATAACAGCTACTAGCAATAGTAGCGCTGCACCTTCTAACAATACCGTAAGAGCCAGTCCCACAATAACAGTTAAAGATGTAGTCAATTCAACTTATGTCGCTTCCAAAGACGATGATGAGGATTCATCAGAGAGAAGGATAGTGAGAGCAATAAGAGATAGAATCAATGACCTCTTACACACAGTAGTTAGTACAAATGCAACAATAATCTCCACTGCAACTATAACAAATGACTTTGTAAGGGAAGTTACTATTATCAATAATAACACTCGACTTCTTGAAGAGGTTCTTCCAGCTCAACTAGGCGTTGCATTAGATAGGATTAGGGCACTTGGGTCCATATCGCAAACAGCAAACTCTATGCTGGAGCTTCACACAGATGTTGAGATGATGTGCGTCGCTAACAGTACTTCACTTGCAAACTGTGATGTCAATATGAGAATCCGCTAAATGTTGCTAGAAAGTCTCTGGGAGCAGCAGAAAAGAAACGAAAAATTCTCTAAGCCAATTTTCCAGTATTGTCTTTAATCTTGCTTTCCCATAAATTGCAATAGCAACGCTCTAGCTCAATACAGCTTTGCATTAGAACGGTTTAGTCCATTAGCCATGGGATTGCAGCTTTTATACTGAACCTGCCAACACTGTCTCTTTACTCCTTGTCTATGAACTCATCGGGCAAGGGTGGATCTGGATTAAGGCCCTTTCTCTTTCTCACTTCTGCAACCAAGGGTCTGAATATTGAGTTTGGAACAGGCTGCCATGATTTGAAGAATGTGTTCCACATAGCCTTACCCGCGGTTGCCCCCCTCATCTTTTCTGACAAGTCAAATGTTTCAGATGCAGGTATTTCACCTTGCATGATGGCAATAATGCCCTTCTGCTCGACATTAAGTAATTTGCCCCTCTTGCCGGATAGCACGCTTGACACTTGGCCTATCAAGTCCTGTGGGCACTTGATCTCTATACCAAGGATGGGCTCTAGTAGTACAGGGTCTGCGATTAGCATTGCACCTAACATAGACCTTCTTGTAGCCGGCATCAGCTGAGCAAGGCCCCTGTGCGCCGGGTCTTCATGGGGAACAAAGTGATGCAGAACGAACTTGACTCCCCTTACCGCTTCGCGGGCAATAGGCCCATTGCGTATGACATCATCAAATCCAGATCGGATCGAATCCATTGACTCCTGTAGGTACTGAACACCTTTCGTTTCATCGACGAGCATGTTGCCGCTGGCATCGATTGCCGCAACATTCCTTGCCTCATCTGCTTCCCATCCTTTTTCCCTCAATATCTTCGCCATCTCCTTTTTGTCCATGTCTTCCTTGATCCTCCCTGTCCTTATCATGTCAAGAATATCGTTTGGCAGAGACTCAACTCGCATGAATATCTTGTTATGTTTGTTGGGAGATTTGCTCATTATAGGTCCTGCCTTCGCCCTTATGGTCTCACGATAGTTGATGAGCGGCTGAGTGGTGACGATATCAAGGCCTGCTTCTTGCAGAAGTGAAGTGGCTATTTCGAGGTGAAGCACACCCATACCTGCCATCAGGGTTTCGCCAGTCTCCTCGTTTATCTTGACGATGAGGTTGGGGTCTTCTACTGTCAGCCTGCGGAGGGCTTCAACCAGCTTGGGCAAGTCTTTTGGATGCTTTGGTTCAACTGCAATAGTGACCACGGGCTCCGAGACGTACTTTATCGACTCAAAGGCAACTGATCCCTTGACAGTTGAGATAGTCTCGCCTGAAACTGCGTAATCGAGTCCAAGGAGTGCCGGAATATTCCCGGCTGGAAGGAAGCTGACAATTTCTCTCGTGTTGCCCATGTAGATGTTGACCGACTGGACTCTGCCTGCCCTCTTTGCGTCAATAAGGTAAACATCGTCACCATCTTTGATCGTGCCAGAGTAAAGTCTGCCGGTGGCTACTCTTCCAGCTTGCGGGTCCACATTGATCGTAGTGACCATCATAAGAGCTGGGCCTTTCTCGTTACATTCTATCAGTGCCTTGCCCATTTCAGAGTCGAGCTCGCCCGGCCAGATCTTGGGAATTCTATATCTTTGCGCGACATGAGGCGGCGGGTGATGCTCAACTACCATGCCAAGGACCGCGTCTGACAGCGGTGAACGCTCTGCAAGTGCCTTAACGGCATTTAAATCGTTGCTGGTATAAGCATCATAAACATCCTTGAACTTGATCCCCTTCTTTTGCGCCATTTTAAAGTTAAAACCCCATCTGTCCTTTGCAGAGCCAAAGGCTACACTGTTCCCCTGAATGCTTACCTTCCACTTTTCCTTTATTTCCGGCTCGGCGTAAATGTCGATAAGCTGGTTAAAGTGGTTGATGATATTCATCAGCCACCTTTGCATCTCATCTGGATTTAGCTTCAACTCCTTGACGAGCCTGTCTATCTTGTTGATGTAAAGCACAGGCCTTACGCGCTCTTCTAGAGCTTGCCTCGTCACAGTCTCTGTCTGAGTCATGATGCCTTCAACAGAATCGGAAACCACGACCACGCCGTCGATCGCGCGCAGCGCACGAGTCACTCTACCAGTAAAGTCGATGTGACCTGGGGTGTCTATCATGTTGATGACATATTCTTTGCCCTCGGTTTCGTAGAACAGCGTGACATTTGCTCCCCTAATCGTCATCTGACGATTCTGCTCAAGCTTCATTGAATCAAGCGCCAGAGCCTGACCTGCAACAGACGGAGAAATTATACCAGATGCTGCAAGCAGGCTGTCGCTCATAGTGGTCTTGCCGTGGTCTACATGGGCAATGACGCCAAAGTTGCGTATCTGGTCTTTGTTACCAATTATTCTCAGGATGTCCTGAGTTGACTTAAACTTTGGCATGTGATCAAACGAAAAAAGTTTTGCGCAGGACTATTAAATGTTGTTGATGAAGAGAGGAGGATAAGAGTTCTATGGTTTAATAGTGATAGAACGCCCAAACAAAATGACAAAAATGGAAATAACGCTTGGCCATACGCCGGATGCCGATGATGCCTTCATGTTTTATGGACTTGCATCTGGGAAGGTCAAATCCAACTTTACTATAAAGCATGTCATAGAAGATATTGAATCGCTCAACAAACGTGCCCTAAAACACGAACTAGATGTGACAGCGGTATCGGCTCATGCCTTTGCCCACTTAAATAACTATATTGTGCTAAAGAGCGGCGGTAGCTTTGGACTCAATTACGGACCAATTGTCATAACAAAAAAGGAAAATAAGATGTCGCTACAACAACTGCAAAATACAACAATTGCAATTCCTGGTAAACTGACTTCAGCCGCCTTGCTCTTGAGACTGGCAATCGGCAAGTTCGAAGAAAAAGAGTTATCATTTGAGTCAATACCAGATGCTATAGATACAGGCAAGGTAGACGCTGGGCTTGTTATTCACGAGGCACAGATAGCTTATGATAGAACCAAGTTTGCCTGCGCACTCAACCTTGGCAACTGGTGGTCCAGCAATACCGGCAATCTGCCTGTGCCACTTGGAATCAACGTGGCAAGTATTCGCACCATGAGCATAGATCAAATAAGGCAATTCAGCGACGTGTTTACAAAGTCAATCAAGTATGGCCTTGACAACATTGATGCTGCGGTCGATTATGCAATGCAGTATGGCAGAGGACATCCAAAGCAGACTATAACAGAATTTGTCAAGATGTATGTCAACAATTTGACCTTGGATATGGGGTGTAATGGCAAGAGAGCAATTGAGAAGATGTTCGAAATAGCACGGGATAGAAAGATAATAGAGTTTGATATCAACATCGAAGTTGCATGATAGGCGCAGCTGCGGAGCCATATAGAGTACAGATGTATGCAATAACAGTAGTTGACATTTTTTGCGTCCAAGTTCAGATACAGTTTAATACAAACTTGCATAGCTCATCTTGAGAATAGAAAAACGTACAATTTGGGCAGAGAGATATTTCTCGTGGACAAAGCTAAATAGAGAAATATATCGTTCTATGACAGAATGGACTGTAAAGCCGTATTTTCTACTGTATGGCAATGATCAGAAAAGCCATTCTACTTTGAATTATTCAAGAATTGTTAAATCCACACCATGAAGGGCGCATTTGAGGCAAGAAGAAGGTACCAATGACTTTAGCTTTTTTAGTAATAATGAATAATGCGTGTAATGCGCATACTCTCTACCAAAAACATTTTTAGTATCTTATTCATAGCCTTTCTACAGGTCGTGAATATATATATGTCCAGCCAGCGCTTGCCTAACAAGGAAGACATACAAAGGGCAGGCAATGTTGAGGAAACACTCGATTACGACAGCATTCAACGACTACGACAAGGCGTACAAAGTACCAACATCTTATCTGCAAGTGAGAGAGAAGAAAATGTGGAGGATGTAGGAGCGTCAAGTAACGAAGCGAATGAAGAAATATCCTCATCCTCATCTACAGACCAAGAAGCAGAAGAAGCTGTTGCAGATGACAGTAAACAAGCAGACCAGGAACAAATTATGGAACTTGACACAGCTCCACAACAACAAGTACCTACAATGTCGCCTGAGCAGGTATTGTTATTGCAAGTGCTTAGGCGAGCTAAACGTCAGCAAGACCTAATCATAGAAGTACAAAAGAATTTGAAGTCATTGGCGAATATCCAAAAAGATATAGAAAGAACTAAGGAACAAGTAAAGCAGCTACTGTCTGCATTTAAAGATTCCCAAAAACAGATTATACAGGTGCAGCGCCAAATCGTAGCTGTGGAGAGAACACAAGAAAAAGGATTTGAAAAGCTGCAAATGCAAAAACGAGGAGGAGCAATAATATCAGTTAAGGGCAAGGTTGCTAAGACTAGACGAAAAGCAAAGAAGCTAAAGTAAAAACAGCAGAGGCTATTCCGAGGAGAATAATTGGCATATCTATATCCTAATGTAGACAATACTCATCAGTTATACACTAGAATCTCTTTGTAAAAAGATAGTTGGATTACACATAGATCGACAGATTGGGTTTTTGATTTGGTCCCAACCCTCCCTCACTTCGGTGCTTCAGAACTTACAAAAGAAAATACCCTTATTGCTTTATGAGAAAGCTACATACCTTCCTGAGTACTAGCGCATTGTGAGCCAGCAATTGTTCTGAGTGCAAGAGCTGGATTTTCCTACTGTTATTTTTCGTACACATGTTTGTGATAGTATGAGTGGCGGTCGTGGTGCAGATGTATTCTCATGTGGTGAAGGGATGACACAATCACAGACTATAACCTAGATGAAGAAAATGTAAAAGCAGCAGATTGTGAGGACTTTTAAAGACTACAGCTAACAATATTCTTTGGTCTCTCTTATCTCTCTTTTTCAGTACTGCTCCTCTGTGTGTGTGTCTTCTTTGCAAAGTCATAAACGTGATTCGCTATATGTTCTCCACCACAGCTCGAAAAACAGATGATATCTTTTTAGGCATCAGAATCCTTTGAATTAATTGTGAATTGTAAGTGAGGGGCTTTTTTAATAACTTATTCTGCACCATCTATCTGTACGAGAATGTACAATTTACTGTGAAATAATACTGCCATGTTTACAGAGTAGGGATGAAATCAATCCAATCTGCGGATAAGATTAAAAAATGTGTCACGTTGGATTGGCCTGCGTTTAATCTCTTTGATCAATGTTGCAAGCTCCTGAATTGAAGTGCTGCCGGCCTTGCCTGTAGCCTTGAATATTTCCTCAGAAAACGCAGTTCCCACAAGATCGTTGCCGCCGTACGATAGAGCTACCTGAGCAACTTTCTTACCCAGTGCTACCCAATATACTGAAATGTTGTTAATCACATTTGCCAAAAGCAGACGCGATACTGCTATTACACGTAGGTCGTATGTAGACGGGCTTTCTGCAGTCACCAATCCTTTCTGTTCTAGTAGGGTATTTTCGAGGCTGAATTTGAGCGGGATAAAGGTAGTAAAGCCTTTCGTCTTCTTATGAAGATCCCTGATCTTTATAATATGGTCGACAATATGTTCTGGTCTTTCCACGTGGCCAAATAACATTGTAGAGTTGCTTCTCAGCCCTAGCTCATGTGCCTGACGCGCAGTATCAAGCCATTCTTCACCGGAACATTTTCCAATCACTATCTGTTTTCTAGTGTCCGGGTGAAAGATTTCTGCGCCTCCACCTGGAAGCGCGTCAAGCCCTGCTCTCTTGAGCCGCGATAGGACTTCCTTAATGGAATTTCTTGTGATCCGTGCAATGAAGAATATTTCTGCCGGTGTAAACGCCTTGATAGTGACCTTTGCAAATTCGGCCTTGATTGCTCGCATCATGTTTTCATAGTAGTCAAGTCCCAACTTTGGATGAAACCCTCCAACGATGTGAAGCTCAGTAGCGCCAAGCTGCTCTACTGCTATTTTTGATCTAGTAACTATCTGCTCAGTGGATAACGTGTAGGCGTCTTTTTCATTGCCTTTTCTGTAAAAGGCACATAGTGGACAGCTGGCTGCACACACATTAGTGTAATTGAGATAGTATGACGAGGCGAACGTGACACTATCGCCACAGAGTTTGCCGCGAATCTTATCTGCGGCCGATCCTAGGAGAAAAAGGTTTTCCTCGTTCATGAGCTGTACACCGTCGCTATAGGACAATTCTGCGCCAGATAGAGCCTTCTCTAATGCCGGAGTCCCGCCTGCAACCGTATCAGTTTTTTGCAAAGGTATCTTCTACTATCCTTCCGTATTCCCGAGCAGACCATATAAATCGTTGTCGAGAATTGTCAAGTGTCAATTGAAAGAATATATAAATATCATTAAGAGCCCAGAGACCACGTTAACGTTTGCAATATAATAATAGACTGGTTTCGGATTTTCTCAGCAAGTCCGATGTTGGTGATGTTCTCGAGAGTGTCCTTGGAGGCCATCGGCTCAACCTCAACGACTGCATCCGACTGATCGAGTCTGACGACGTTTACTCGATGGGGCTTGTAGCGAATATGCTAAGGCGGAGATTATTTGGAGATACAATTACTTTTATCAATAACATCATCCTTAACTATACTAATGTCTGTATAACTTACTGTAAATTTTGCGCATTCTACCGCCCACCAGGTCATGAGGAATCCTATACTTTGCCAATCAAAGAAATAATCAGGCGCGTTGCTACGTCAAGAGAAATATTTGGCATAAGGCAGGTGTTGATACAAGGTGGCCACAACCCAAACTTAAGGCTTGAATATTATGAAGAGGCATTCAAGGGTATAAAGCAGAGATACCCCGAACTGGGAATAAATGGCTTGTCGCCATCGGAGGTAGATATGATCGCCAAAGTTGAGCGAAGCAGCACACGAGAGGTCCTTGCACGGTTAAAAGATGCAGGTATGGATACCTTTGCCGGCGGCGGTGCAGAGATCCTTGAAGATAGCGTCAAAGACCAGATAAGTCCATTGAAAATAAAGAGCGACGAGTGGCTGAGGATAATGGAAGAGGCCCACCAGCTGGGGTTGAGGTCCGTGGCGACAATGATGTATGGAACAGTTGAAACAGAAGAGGATCGGGCAAGGCACATCATGAAAATAGCGAAACTGCAAGAAAAGACAGGCGGCTTTTTGGTGTTTATCCCGTGGAGTTTTGAGCCCAACAGGACCCAAATGCAGGCCGAAGGCAGGATAGGCTACCCCTCAGGCGGCTTATCGCTTCTAAAAATGATAGCAATTGCAAGGATAATGTACCATGATCTTATCGATCACTTGCAATCATCATGGCTCACTAACGGTGTCGGTATGGCGCAGCTTGCACTCAATTATGGCGCCGATGACTTCGGGGGTACTCTCATTGGCGAAGAGGTGGTAAGTGCTACTGGTTCACGCTCAACTGAATTAACATCGGATAGAATAATTGCCGCCATCAAGCGGGCAGGCTACAGGGCTGCTGAGCGCGATAATTCATACAAGATCATAAACTACTGTTGAAGTATTCATTCCATCTTTTGTCGACAAGCATCTTTGTTTTCTCATCAACTGCTGCAAGCTGCTGAATTTCACGCATGTATCCCTCTTCTTTCCATTTCGTTGTCGCGTCCATGCCGAGCTTCGAACCAAGGTTAACAAAGGGCGAGGCAGGGTCAAGAGTGTCAGTCGGTGTGTTATCGATAATGACTGTGTCACGCGCAGGATCTGCCCGGCTGGTCACAGCCCATATAACATCATTCATATCGTGTACATTAATATCGTCATCGACGACTACAAACATCTTTGTCAGCGATAACTGTCCCATGCCCCAAAGTCCCATCATGACTTTCTTAGCCTGTCCTGGATAATGCTTCTTTATTGAAATTATAGCAAGGCCCTGGAACCAGCCGGCAGCCGGCATGGAAAAGTCAATAACTTCGGGGTGGAAGATTTGGATGAGGGGAAGGAAGGAGCGCTCGATCACCTTCCCGAGATAGGCGTCTTCAAGTATCGGCTTGCCTACCACTGTTGTGAGGTAGAGTGGTCGACTCCGTCTCATTATTCCTGTCAATGTAAATGTAGGGAATGGTTCTGCTGGTGTGTAGTAGCCTGTATGGTCACCAAATGGCCCCTCCATTCTGATGTCATCTAGATCAACGTACCCTTCTAGAACAATCTCTGCATTTGCAGGCACTTCGAGGTCGTCATCTGTTGTCATACATTTTACTAACTTGACACCTTTCTTTCTGATGATGCCAGAAAACAGATACTTGTCCATTCCTTCTGGCACTGGTGCTACAGCACTAAATACGGTGGCAGGATCTGCACCTATCACTATAGCAACGTCGATCTTCTTTTTGCCCTGCTCTTTTAGCATCTTATAGTGCTGCGCGCCGCGTTTGTGTGTCTGCCAATGCATTATTGCGTGCTTCTCGTCGATGATCTGGATGCGGTAAACACCCAAATTCCGGATCTCAGTTTCTGGATGCTTTGTTACTGTCATGCCAAAAGTGATAAAGCGCCCAGCGTCCCCCGCGAACGATTTGAGCACTGGCATAGAGTTCAGTGATATCTTAGCGCTATCTGTTTCAACAATCTCAGTAACTGGCCCCCTGTCAATATTCTTGGGGCCATATTCGCTTATCTCCGACAGCTTAGGCAGCATCTTTAACTTGTTGAGCATGCCAGAGGGCATCTTCATTTTAGTAAGCTCTGTAATGCGACTTCCAATTTCAGTAAAATCTTCGGTCTCTAGGGCTATTTCCAGCCGCTTCATGCTGCCAAAAGCGTTGCCAAGGACTTGCATGCTTGAGCCTTCAACATTCTCAAAGAGCACTGCTGGCTGGTCTCCAGAATACATAAGTCGCCGCATGATCTCGGCAATCTCTAAGTTAGGACTAACTTGTGCCTTGATGCGCGTGAGCTGGTCTGTCTTCTCTAGCGCTTCAACATATTCCCCCAGGCTCTCGAAGGGCAACGCCACAGCTATTTCGGCCATGAAAAATATACCTTTGCATTGTTTCATAATCAGTAAATAGTTATTGATGCCACCACAAGCATGTCTGACCAAGATAGACAATATGAGGAAGGCGCTCCAGGCACAGAAACTAAAAGGAAGGATGATCCCTTAAAAGAATACCGAGATAAAGAACCCATGACGCCGGCCAAGATAAAGGAGCATGAGCCAACAGCTGTCAAGCGGGAAATGGAAGAAAAAATAACTGAA